>CALBVA010000149.1 GCA_937969125.1 uncultured Verrucomicrobiales bacterium
GGGAGGGATTCAGGGGTCAATGGGACCCGGCTTTTGATGATGGTTTGGGCGTATTGGTAGAGCTTGTGCCGGTATGATTTTAGAGTCGGTGAGGGTGGGTGATCCCGCCATTTGACGGAGAGTTCGCGGAGGGCGAAGAGGGAGGCGGTTTCGCAGAGGGTTTCCTCGAGCCATTTATTTTGGTGGTGGCCGGGTTGGAAGTTTGCGCGGACATGCGCGAGTTCGTGAGCGAATTGGTAGATGTATTGGGCGAAGTAGCGACTACGGGTTTTTAGCTGGATGGCGATCTCTTGGCGGGGAGTTCGCTGGTGCAAGGTAATGGGCCCATTGTCATTGCGGGTGATGAAAAGGGCGGTGTTTTGGTGGTTTGGCGCGAGGGGAAAGGCGGAGATGGTGGATTCGAGGATGTCTCGGATTTCTTTTTCGGGGAGGCCGAATTCGGAGGCATCGATGCGGAGGGTCTCGCCATGGACGAGCAGGGAAAGAAGGGGGAGGAGAATGAAGAGGGAGGTCTTCACTTTTTTTATTTTTTGCGATTCGGGAGGCGCTTACCCCGGATGCGGGCCTGGATGAGGTCGGGGCAGGTGCCGCTTTTGCGGAGTTTTTCGCAGGCGGCTTCGATGCGGAGGCTTTGGCGGACCGGGCGGTAGCCGAGGCGCCGGGTGAGGCAGTCATTGAGCAGATCGAGGTGGCTGTCTTCAAATTCGACGACTTTTCCGCAATCGACACAGATGAGGTGGTTGTGGTTTGGGTGGTCGACGAAGTTCGGGTCGTAGGTGGTTTGGCCGTCGCCGAGTTCGATTTCGTGGATGAGGTTTGCTTCTACGAGGAGGCTGAGGGTGCGGTAAACGGTGGCGCGGGAGGCGCGGGAGCCGGCGGCGCGGAGGCGGTCGAAGAGTTCGTCCGGGGTGAAGTGTTCATCGGTGGCGAAGATGACTTCCACGATTTCATCACGTTGGCCGGTTTGCCGGAGGCCTTTTTTTCGGATGAATGCATCCAGTTTTTCGCGAATCTCTTCTTCCATGATATTTCCTGTTAGAGGACTGTAGTGAATTTCAGTTGAACAATGAACCCTGAAAATTGAGGATTGCGGGGTGAAATTTTTTTTAGTGTGCCTAGGCTTGATGATGGGGGTGGGATTGATTTCCTGCGGGACTTCGCGGGATACGCTGCGGGTGCGACAGTTTAATTTGCAGGATACGAAGCCTTCGACGGGGCATGAATTTATCCGTTCGGAAACGAACCGGCGCCTTCACGGGGCGGTGAGTGAGAGGGAGCGGGAGGAGCGCCTGGGTCAGTATTACGATGTGAGTTGGCAGAAGCTCAGCGGGGTGAAGCCGGTGAAGGTGGTCTTTGAGTATCGTCAGATCCGGACCGGGGCGAAGGTGCGGAAGCAGGTTTTTGTGAGGAAGCCGGCCGCATCCGGCAAGTTCGAGATCCAAGTCACGGGGGCGAATTATCGGACGAACGGGCGGGTTTTAGCGTGGCAGATGTCACTCTATGATGGTGCGGAGAAAGTGGCGGTGAAGCGATCTTACCTTTGGAACTGAGTGGAGTGATGAATGATCTCTGGATTTCACGCTATCAGCTGAAGGCGACTGGTGCGCTGAACTCCAAGACCAGCCGAAGGGTTTACGAGGGTGTGTTGGTGAGGTCAGGGAGCGGCTTTGGCTGTCTTCATCCCTGGCCGGAGCTGGGTGATCCGACGTTGGAGGAGTGTTTGATGGATCTGACGGGGCCATGTCATTCGGCTCTGGTGAGGCGGACGATGGAGTGTGTGGCTCTGGATGGGGCGGCGCGTGAGGCGGGGCGGTCATTGTTCGATGGTTTAACGATTCCGAAAAGCCACGCGACGTTAATGAAGCTCACGAGGAAAGGATTGGAGGAGGCGATCATGCGGGGATTCACACATGTGAAGGTGAAGGTGGGGCGAGATCTTCCGGTCGAGTTAGAAGAGGTGAGGAGGCTGATGCAGGAGTTTCCGGGTTTGAGGTGGCGGGTTGATTTCAATGGGACCGGTGATTGGGAGAAGTTGGTCGATCTTTTTTCGAAGTGGACTGAGGATGAGAAAGGTTGTTTGGATTTTTTGGAGGATCCTTGTGTCTTTGATCAGACAGAGTGGAGGATGTTGGGGGATGAGATAGGCATTCCACTGGCCAATGATCGGTGGATGGTTGCTGATGATGGGTCATCAACATATCTTGTTCTTAAGCCTGCTGTCGACCGAGTGGAGGGAGTTGAAGACCTCGGGCAAGGCTTCATTGTGACGAGTTATCTGGATCATCCGTTGGGGCAGGTCTATGCGGCTCTTCACGCTGGGAGGATTGGGGTGGAGGAGGTTTGTGGTCTTCAGACGCATGGGGTTTTTGAGGAGAGCGAATTTTCAGAGTGTCTCGGTGAGGTTAGACCGGCTTTCGGGGTGCCCGAAGGGATTGGTTTGGGTTTTGGCGAGATTCTTGAAAAGATGTATTGGGTTAAGATGACTTAAGATATGTAAAATGCAGTTGATCTGATTTTTTATGCGGTGTAGTTCTCCGGCTCACCAATCACAACACAATCATATGACTCAAAATAAATTATCCGCGCCATCATGGCTCCGCTCCCAGTATGCCGGAATCTCTGCTGCTCTTATCGCTGGTGCGGGATTACTCTCGGCGCAGGTGACTGTCCCCACAGATTTGGAACTTTCCCTGCTGATCGATGTTTCGGGGAGCGTAGATGATACTGAATACGCTCTCCAGCTG
>CALBVA010000150.1 GCA_937969125.1 uncultured Verrucomicrobiales bacterium
TGAGTGAATGATTCGTAGGTATGGTGGTGTGAGTTTATTTTTCGGGGGCAACTTCGTGCACGCGTTCAAAGTATTCCTTCACCCCCATTTTGACATCCTCCGGGACGTCATCGCGGCGGACGAAAGACTCCATTTGGCGGCGGAACTCGCGGCTGCGGGTCTCCCCCGTCTTACTGGAAATCCCGGTGCCGCTGTCGGCATCCTCGACGGCAGTGATCGATGGGCCAGTGCCCTTCTGTCCTTCGAGGCTGGCAACGGTGCCATTGTCCTTTGATTCGTCCCGCTGCTTGCGGCGCGATTGATCCGTACCCACACCGGGCTTGAGGCCACCGGCAGCCACACGCCTTTGAGCAAGCCCGAGAGTCTGGACCTGACCATTGGCGAAGCGCTGGGCCTTCCCGAGCTTCATGCGCATGTTGGCGAGACGTCGGCGGGCCATATTCTTCCCATGCATCTTGCGGAGCTTTCCGCGGAAGAATTTCATGTTCTTTCCAAAGCGTTTCTGGTGACGGGCACCTTTGTCCCAATCGCCCTTGGCAAATTTTCCTTTGGCGAACTCACCCTGCAGCCCCTTGGCATCGCCATCCATCTCACCAAGGAGATCGCCCATATCCTTACCGCCACCCTTGCCTCCGGCACCGCCAGCTTTGCCGTTTTTCTTCTTCTGTCCGCCGCGCTTTTTGACGGCATTGGCCATGCGCTTGGTCATCTCACGCAGTTTTTTCAACTCCTCCTTTTTCTTGGCGAGTTCCTTTGGGGTGAGCTTCTTGCCATTTTTGAAATCCTTCGGGTCCTTCAGTTTGGCTTCTTCGGCCAGTTTCTTAAGATCCTCGGCGGCGAGTTTATATTCCTTCTTCTCAAGCTTCTTGCCTAACTGACGGGCCGCAGCCTGATCGGATTTCGCAAGTTCGGCGGCAGCGGCCTTCATGGCCTCCTCGTCCTTACGTGATTCCATCTTGCTCATGGCCTTGGTGATCTTTTCTTCAAAGCGGGCCAACTGACGCATGGCCTCCTTCTGGTTCTTCGTGGATTTCAGCTCCTTCACCCATTTCTTCAGCTCCTCAGGGCTCAGGACCTCCTTTTCCTCCTCGTCCATCGCCGCGATGAACTCCTCCACATACTCCTCCAGTTCGGTCTTGATTTGCTCACTGCGCTCTTCGGTAAGGGTCTCCTGAGCGATGCGTTTCTGGACGGCCTCGCTGGCGGGAAGGAAGCCCAGTCCGATGGCGACGGCAGCCAATCCTCCTCCAATGACGAGGGAGCGAGCCGGTAGCTTAATCGGAATGTTTCCGGTTTTGCTCTCGGCGAGGAGCTTCTCAGTCTGTTTGACCTGCAGACCATAAACCTCGCTATCCTGATCCTCGAACTCCATCGCGGAAGTGAGGGAATCTTTCAAACCTAGTTCTTTGTCAGCGATAAGAGCGCTTTCACGCGTGCTACGCAGCCGCATGAACCAGATCGCGACACCAATCGCCAGCGCATAGAAAGCGATGACCAATGCTCCGCCCCAAGGGACTTCCTCACCCTGAAAGCGATAGATTGCGGCGTGGATCAGCAGGACCGATCCGGCAACGATGACGGCCCATCCCGCGATAGTCAGGGCGAGGCATCGATTCAGACGCTTACGGGCGCCTTTGATAAATTTCTGAATTTCTTCGTTCTTCATTCCGATTGGGCAGGGCTGGGGGTAGTGTTAGGAGTGGAAGCGTCGGCGGCGGGGGCTTTTTTCTCAGCCTCTTTTTTCTTTTCGCTTTGATTCGCTGCTTTCTCTTTAGGTTTTTCTTCGGCTGCTTTTTTCCACTTTTTGGAGGCCTCGCCGAACCACTTTCGCTCTTCCTGCGGGAGTTGTTCCGAATCGACCTGCGAACCGTATTGCCATGATTCTTTAATACGTTTTTTCTGCTCTAGAAGGCGAGCACGGAGTGCCAGGGAAAGATTGGCAATGACCTTATTATCTTGAGAAACAGCCAGAGCATAGGCCTCTTCGTAGAATTTCTCCGCCCGCTTCACGCTCTCGGCGACCTTCTTGGCATTTTTCTCCCGCCAACCGGTGATTCCGGCTTTCTCCATAATAAATTCCGCCTTACGCGGATGGTCATTGGGCAGAGAATCGATGGCTGTGAAAAGTTCTTCACGGGTGAAGATTTGCGTATCCAACAACGTGGAAAGAACGGTGTATCGAGTGATGATTTTTTCCTGAAAGGTCGGATCCATAAGGAGGACCTTGGTCAGCCGGAGGCGGGCCTCGGAGTGATCCTTCGATCTCCAGAAATTAGTCTGACAAAATTTATCGAGACTCCAGCGTATCCCTTTACCGGAGAAGTTGCTCAGCAGAGCCTCCTTGTGATGGTCTTCCAGCTTTTCGATTTTCTCAAAATAGGCCGGTGCCTGACCTGCCAAGGTGTGAATGAGAAGCGAGGCCCAGGTTGAATTCTCAAGGAAGTCTTCATGGTCCATTTTGAGAGCGATCTCGAAAATTCGATTCGCAGACGAAAGCACAGCTTCAGCATCTTCTGGGCTCTTCGTAGCGCGGAGGACGAGGTGGCGATTCAATTTCCCAAGTGTCTTAAAGGCGACCTCACTAGCATAGTAACGTACATTCCCTCGATTCGAGACCTTGGAGATGGCTTCGAACTCCTTGATAACCCCTTCGTATTGACCCGAATCAATCAGCGAGCTCAGATAGGTTTGATTGATTTTCACCAAGGCGTCACCACCGCCTCCT
>CALBVA010000151.1 GCA_937969125.1 uncultured Verrucomicrobiales bacterium
GCTTTTGCGCCCGGAAGTTCTATTTCTCATTTCGATGTGCTGACTTCTACCGGCATCCTCATGCGCCCAGATTCACAGAATATCTTCCCCACCGATACCGCATCTCTTGATGTCACTCTCACCGTAATGAGAGATCTGGGATGGGATGTACAAAACATTCCTTACCCAAATCTGGACTACGCACTCTGGGCTCAGCTCAACCAAATTTCTCCTGATGACCCTGAAGATGATGACGATTTGGACGGTCACACAAATCTTGAGGAATATGCTTTTGGAGGGGATCCGAAGGATGCCACTTCCTTTCCAGCGTCTCCCATAATCAGTCTCAACGCAGGGAATCAGGTGACCTTTGATTATCCGCTGAGTAATCAAGCTGTCGATTTGAGCTTCCGCCTGCTTCGGTTCGATACCCTCCCAGATCCAAACCCTGAAGTGATCCCGGCAGGAACGCTCCTAGATGATAGCGGTGAGATTAATCTCATGCGCAGCAACCTAGGTAACCTCGACACGCTCGCGCCTAAAGCTTTCTTCGGAGTCGAAGCGACTCGCCAATAGCGAAGAATAAAAAACCGGCAACCGCGTTTGGTGCGGATGCCGGTTTGAGGAGGATTTAGAATTTTTTTAGACCAGCATCAGGGCGGGGTTTTCGATGAGGCGCTTGATTTCGCCAAGGAACTTCGCGGCGACGGCTCCATCGACGACGCGGTGGTCGCAGCTGACGCCGAGGTTCATGCGGAGGCCGGGGACGATGGTGCCGTCCTTGACGACGGGCTTCTCGATGATGCCGCCGACGCTGAGGATGGCGGCTTGGGGAGGATTGACGATGGCGTCGAAGGACTCGATGCCCCAGGCACCGAGGTTGGAGATAGTGACGGTGCCGCCATCGAATTCATTGGGAAGGAGCTTTTTGTCGCGGGCGCGGACGGCCATTTCCTTGATCTCTTTTGAGATGGCGAGGAGGGACTTTTGCTCGGCGTTCTTCACGACAGGGGTGACGAGGCCGTCTTCCACCGCGATGGCGACGGAGATGCCGACGTGGGCGAATTGGACGATGTGGTCACCGTTGAAGGAGGCATTGACCTCGGGGACGGTGACGGAGGCATTGATGAGAGCCTTCACGACGAAGTCGTTCACGGAATACTTGTTGCCGTGGGAGGCTTCGGACTGGGCGTTGATCTGCTTCCGAAGATCCATGAGCGGAGCGGCATCGACCTCGAGATGGAGGTAGAAGTGCGGGATGGTCGTCTTCGAGGTGAGGAGGCGGTCGGCGATGATCTTTCGCATGCCGGAGAGTTGGATAATCTGGTCCTGGCCGCTGGCGACGGGGGAGATGGCGACCGGTGCGGGAGCGGTTTTGGCTGGTTGGGCGGCGGCTGGAGTCGTCGCTGGTGCGGCAGAGCCTTTTGGTGCGCCGGAGAGGTCAGCTTTCACAATACGACCTCCGGGGCCGGTTCCGGTGATATTGGAAAGATCGATGTTTTCGGCCTCAGCGATCTTTTTGGCGAGAGGGGAGGCCTTGATGCGTCCTCCAGAGGTGGTGGATGATCCAGAGGTGGCTGCGGGAGGATTCGCAGAGGTGGTAGCCGCGGCGGGAGCGGGTTCAGAGCTTTCGACAGGCTTTGCCGATGAAGGGGCTTCTTGTGCTGGTGCGGCGGAGTTACTTTCCTCGCCGTCTTCCAGAAGGACTGCGATGACGGATCCGACGGGTGCCTTGCCGCCTTCTTCAACGGAGATCTGGGAGAGGGTTCCTTCGTCAAAAGCTTCCATTTCCATGGTGGCCTTATCGGTCTCGATTTCCGCGATAATGTCGCCGATGTCGATCTCGTCGCCCTCCTTTTTAATCCAGCGCACGACCGTTCCTTCGGTCATGGTGTCGGAGAGCTTCGGCATTTCAATATTGATCGGCATAATCGTCGGGAATGAGTTGGTTTGAGAGCCCGGAGGGGCGCGGCAGGGATAACAGAGGATGGCCGAATTTCAAAAGATAATTCGGGAAGTCAACGCGTGCGTGGATCCTTGAGAAGATCAAACATTTCCAGACCTTCAGGAAAGCCACGTTTGAGGTCGATCTTCTTTGCTGCAGATTGGTTCTGTGACGATATCGTGCCGCCATAAAGTTAATGTGAATAAAGCATAGGTGCTGTTGATCTAGCATCTGTGCCCTGGGCTTTTCATGTGGATTCTACATGACATGTGAATTTTACGGGAAGCAGGAAACAAAACTCGAGAGGCCAGCTGCCTTTAAAAAGAGGGGGCGTGCGTTGGGATACGTCCGCTGGTGGTTGAAAGCGGTCTTTCACACTAGCAGTCAAGAGCCTTCGGCCCGGGGGGCGTGGGGGAGGCGGATGGTGAAGGTGGTTTCTACGCCGGGGGTGGAGGTGGCGGTGATGGTGCCATTGTGAGCTTCGATGGCCCGCTTGACGATGGAGAGACCGAGGCCGGTGCCTTTAATTTGGGTCTGAGAGTGATGCTTTTCGACGCGGTAGAAGCGCTTGAAAATAAAGGGGAGGTCAGCACTGGGGATGCCGAGGCCATCGTCGGTGATAGTGATGACGGTTTCGTTGTCGCTTTGCCTTGCTTCGATCCTGATGGTGAGGGAGGAATTAGCATTTTGCTTCAGGGCATTTTCGACGAGATTAAAGAGCACCTGAGTCCAGTAGAAAAGGTCACCTTCGACGGTGATTTCGGGGACCTTGACTTTGACCCTGGCGTCCTGCTTCCCGATGACGAGTTCGAGTCGCTCAATGACATCACGCACGCAGACGGCGAGATTGAAGGGCGCAATTTTCAGGGGGACGCCGTCTTCGGATTCGAGCTTGGAGATGACGAGCATGTCTTCGACGATGCGATTGATGCGATCGACATGCCGGTCCATGGTGGCGAGCATCTTCTTTGCAATTTTCTTATTATCCAGGCCGCCTTCTTCGGTGAGATTTTCCAGGTAGCCGGAGATGATGGAGAGGGGGGTTCGCAGTTCGTGTGAGGCATTAGCGACGAAGTCCTGGCGGACCTGATCGGCGTGAACCCCGGTAGTGAGGTCTCTCATCATCAGTTGAATTTCCAGAGTGTTATCGCGAAGGGAGATGGGGCGGAGATCGACTTCCCAATGAGATTCCTTTCCGCCGCCTTCGCTGGAGAAGGGGGAATTCGGCGAGAGGCGGAGGATCTCGGAGAGGGTGGATTTATTTTCCAGCGATTCCGCGATGGCATCGACGAGGGGGGCATCCAGAATGATCTGTCTAAAGCTGCGTCCAATGGTGCTGCGGCCGCTGAGGATTTCGGCGGCGTGGCGATTAATGCGGATGATGCGGCCTTGCTCACTAATGGAGATGAAGGGGTGGGGGAGGGCATCAAGGAGGCGTTGGGTTTCGCGGTCGTGCGATTCGGTGGAGGCGTCTTCGCGGCCGCGGAGCTGGTTCTGGGCACGATAAGCCTGGGCTTCAAGGGTGCGTAGCTTCCGCTGGCTTCGCAGGTAGGCGAAGAGAAGGAAGATGGCTGAGAGTGCCGAGGCATAGCCGAGGAAGGTCATTCGATTTCACGCACTTGGTATCCGACTCCGCGTACGGTTTCAATGAGTGAGGCTTCATCTCCGAGTTTTTGGCGGAGGCGTTTCATATGGGTGTCCAGGGTGCGGCTGTGGACGTCATCATTGTATCCCCAGACCACTTTTAGGAGGTCATTACGATCCTGTGGCGTGCCGGCGCGCTGACAGAGGTAGAGGAGGAGCTTGAACTCGGTGGAGGTGAGGGGAAGTGGTTCCTCATTGAGGTAAAAGGAGAGATTGTTCTTATCAAAGCGGAAGGGGCCGAAGGAGAAGATGACGGTGCCAGGGGTGGCGCGGTTTCGCTTGATGATGGCGGCGACGCGGAGAATGAGTTCCTTTGGGCTGAAGGGTTTGGTGAGGTAATCATCGACGCCGGATTCGAGTCCACGGATGCGGTCATCGATCTGACTTTTCGCGGTGAGCATGAGGACGGGGATGGCATTGGCCCGGGCATCTCGCTGCATTTCGCGCAGGATGCCGAAGCCATCCAGGCCCGGGAGCATGAGGTCCAGGACGACGAGATCCGGCTGGTCTTTTAAAATGCGCTCCAAGCCCTCGGCACCGTGGTGCACCATATCGACCTGATAGCCTGCGCGCTCCAGATTGAAGGAAATCAAGGTGGCGATATCGACTTCGTCTTCAACGATCAGGATTTTTTCCATTGCTGGGTCATAGTGAATGACGGGGCTGGACGCTTCATTCATAAAGGGAGTGTGACGTTTCTGTCACCTCTGGTCGAGACGGGGTGACTCTTCTGTAAAAATCCCTCTTTCCATCGTGTATTCTGATTTCGGGTCTTCAGACTCGCCAAATCGATGAGCACAGCCGCAGATCAAAAAAAAGAGACCCGGGCGGGGAATTACTTCATTTCCAATTATCCCCCGTTTTCATTCTGGTCGGACGATCAGAATGAGCAGGTGGAGGAGGCATATTCACAGCCTTCAAAGGAGGGAGTCCCGCTGGGGCTTTACCACCATATTCCCTTTTGCCGGAAACGGTGCCATTTCTGTTACTTCCGCGTTTATACCGATAAGAGTGCGGACGATATTAAACACTACCTGGATGCGACGGTACGGGAGCTGGAGATGATGGCTCGTAAGCCGCTGATCGAAGGGCGGAAGCCGCACTTTGTGTATTTTGGTGGCGGGACACCCTCGTATCTTTCCGCGAAACAGCTGGGGGATCTGACAGGCCGGATGAAGGCGATCCTGCCTTGGGACGAGGCGGAGGAGGTGGCCTTCGAATGTGAGCCCGGCACCCTGAATGCGGGGAAATTGAGCGCGATCAAGGACATCGGAGTGACGCGTCTGAGTCTGGGAATCGAGAACTTCGACGACCACATCTTGGAGATCAATGGGCGGGCGCATCGGTCAAAAGAGGTGGGGCGTGCCTATGAGCGGGCGCGGGCGGAGGGCTTCGAGCAGATTAATATCGACCTCATCGCGGGAATGATCGAGGAGACTGAGGAAAACTGGCAGCGCAACATCGAGAAGACGATCGAACTGGCTCCGGATAGTGTGACGATCTACCAGATGGAGATCCCTTACAATACCACTATCTACCGTGAGATGAAGGACGCCGGAAAGTTGGTGGCGCCGGTGGCGGACTGGCAGACGAAGCGTCGCTGGGTGAAGGAGGCCTTTGCCGCGCTAGAGAGTGCGGGCTATCATGTGGGCTCCGGCTACACTGCAGTGAAAGATCCGAAAAAGGCGAAATTCATCTATCGGGATTCGCTTTGGGGCGGGGCGGATTTGCTGGGGCTGGGCGTGGCCTCGTTTTCACACGCAGCGGGTGTTCATTATCAAAATTTCACCGAGATCGATGATTACGTCGCCGCGCTCGATGCCGGGAAGATGCCGACGAAGCGAAGCTTCCGGACGACTGAGGAGCAGATGATGATTCGCGAATTCATCCTGCGGATGAAACTGGGGCGGGTGGATGCCGGTCACTTCGGTTCGAAGTATGGCGTGGATGTGTTGGGCCGCTGGGAGAGTGAGCTCGATGAGCTGACCGAGGAGGGATTGCTGAAGGTGGTCGGAAGCGAGATCGTGCTAGAGCGTGATGGTCTGCTCTGTGTGGACAATATCCTCCATGACTTTTTCCTTCCGGAACACCGCACGAATCGCATCGTCTAGAGTGAAACGAAGGTGAGCTTTTTACGGGACAGATTCGAAGCAGCGGTGGCGGATCTCTCGCTGCTTCCGGCGGAAGAGGTGGCAAAGCCGTATCGCGGGCTGCTTTGTCACGCTCACGATATGACCTCCACCTTAGCAAATCACCATGGGGGGGTGGTCAATCTTTCCGTCCTTGATGAGTCGCGGGATGATGGGCGTTACTACCGCGAGGTGGAATTATCCGTGACGGGCAAAGTGGTGGAATATGGTCTCATTGAAGTATGGCTGGAGAATTTTCCAGAGGAGGTGAGCGAGAGGATTCTGGCCGGGAAGGAGCCGCTGGGGGCGATCTTGAACGAGAGCGGGTTGGTCTATCAAAGCGAGCCGGAAGGATTTTTTAAAGCGGTCGATAGTAATTTCGCGTTTGGGCGTTACAATCGCTTGTTGGATTCGAAGCGAAGAATCCTGGCCCGTAT
>CALBVA010000152.1 GCA_937969125.1 uncultured Verrucomicrobiales bacterium
CGATGATGTCGACTTCTGCTGGCGGCTCCGCGATGCGGGCCACAGCCTCGGTTTCTGCGGCGCATCCTTCGTGTGGCACCATCGTCGCGCCACGCCTTGGCGGTATTTGAAGCAGCAGATGGGCTACGGCCAGGCCGAGGCTCTCCTCTTTAAAAAACATCCGCAGCGATTTTCCGAAGGCGGGATCCGCTGGCAGGGCTGCGTCTATCATGGCGATCCGCTCGCCTTCCAGACCGGAGATTTCATCTACAGCGGCCCCACCGGCGAGGCCCCCTATCAGGCGCTTCAGTTCAATCATCCCCGCAAAAAAAATCTCCACCCTGCCTTCGACAGCACCTTGAATCGCTTCGCCCTCCGGTTGCTTTCCTGGCTACAATCCCACCTTCGTCCGTGGACGCGGAAGCGGCACGGTGGTCCGGGTCGCAGTGCACACCGAGCGTTAGATCCACCGGAACGGGAAGGCCGCCTCCACCAGCTGGTTTTCATTAATCCCAACGGCCGGAGCCGCCATCATCTCTATCGCTACTTCCTCGAAAATGGTTGGGAACCTTGTGAAGATCCGGATTGGAATCTCCAACGTGGCGCGACCCGTCTCATCGCTGCGACTGAGCAGACCGGCACCGCGAGTAATCGCACCTTCGTCGCTTTCAATGTCTCCGGAACGCCGCAGGGAGTCATCACGCTTGCGAAAGAGGTCGGCTTCACCTTAATCCACCACTGACGTGCGCACTTCAGATTTCCATTACGACCTCCCGGAGGAACTTATCGCCTCCCGCCCGCTGGAGAATCGGGCGGGTTCTCGCATGATGTTGGTGAACCGCGCCACCGGAGAGGTTTCCCATCACCGCTTCAGTGATTTTGTGGAGTTGCTGCCGCCGGACCATCTTCTGGTGCTTAATGACACCAAGGTCATCCCGGCGCGCCTTTTTTCGAATGATCAAAAGATCGAGCTAGTGCGCACCAATGCCGCTGACCCGCATCATTGGTGGTGCCTCGTCCGCCCTGGGAAGAAAATGAAGCCCGGCCGCACCGTAGAGGTTGGAGGAAGTACGGGGACCGTCGTACAAGTGAATGATAAAGGCGAGCGTCTCATCCAGTGGGACACTCCGCCGGATCTGGAAGAGCACGGGCACCTCGCCCTGCCGCACTACATGGAGCGGGAGCCAGATAAGGCGGACCGCGACCGATATCAGACCGTTTACGCGAAGGAGGACGGAGCGATTGCCGCGCCCACGGCGGGCTTACATTTCACTCCGGAGGTTTTGGGAGGGCTTGATCATACCTTTCTCACTCTGCATGTGGGTGTGGGGACCTTCCGCCCGGTGAAGGCGGACGATCCTCGCGATCATGACATGCATGCTGAGCGATACCACCTCAGCGCGGAGGCTGCGGGCAAGATCTGCGCCGCAAAAAAAGTCGCAGCCGTCGGCACTACGGTGACGCGGGTGCTGGAGCATCTTGTCCGCGATCGTGAAATCGCGGAGTGCGAGGGCGAGACCGATATCTTCATCTACCCACCTTACGAGATGAAGGCTGTCGATACCCTTCTCACTAATTTCCATCTGCCGTGCAGCACGCTCATGATGTTGATTTCGGCCTTTGCGGGTCGGGAGCTGGTACTGGAAGCTTATGCGAAGGCCGTGGAGGAGAAGTATCGCTTCTACTCCTACGGTGATTGTATGCTCATCGTGTAGCCTGCCTAGCGCTGGGAAGGCTTCCTGATTTCTCGGATGGTGCCAAGTCCTCATGACGGGGATTGTCAGTCGGTCCGAAAAGGTTTTCCTTGCGGGTCGTTGGTTCTAAATTTTCATTAAATTCCTCCATGGATATCGCTGCGGCCTATCGATTACTAAAAGAAGAGATGGGTGCCCATGGCCTCATCGATCTGGGTTGGGAGGCGAAATTAGATGACGCCACCACGCGCTTCGGGGTCTGCCGCATGGGAAAGCTGGAGATCTCCATTAGCCGCCCGTTGGTTCACCTGAATCCCGAGGATGAGGTGCGCGATACCATCCTCCACGAGATCGCACATGCGCTCGCGTGGGAACATTATCGCGAAAACTGTGGGCACGATGAGCGGTGGAAGAAGATCTGCCGCCGCATCGGCGCGCGCCCGGAGCGGTGCTATGATGACGAGGTCATTCAGCCGGATCTCCCATGGGCGCTGTGTCATCGGGACACTGGTGAGATCTTCTCCACCCGGGCGCGGAAGCCGGAGGGCGATGCCTCGAATCGGTGGATTCGGGGACGAAAGGAGGAGACGCTGGGGAAGCTGGTCTATCGACTGAATCCGAAGCTCTATCCGGATGGGCCGCTGGGAAAATTCGATCCGCTGATTGTCCGCGAGTTTCGGGAGGAGGTGTTGGAAGCCATTGGTGAAGTCGCGAAGAGACGGGGCATTTCCACCGAGGCGATGAAGGGGAAATTCACCGATGAGGAGTTTGATCTCACCCTGCGGTTTTCGCTGGGCCCGGTGGATTATCGGGCGGCTGAGGAGCGGAATTTCGAGACCCACGCCCCAATGTTCGGCCTGACGGCGGAGGACTACCGGCGGCCATTCCGGGTTGGCTTGGACAAATACATATTGGTGGAAATCAAGCCGCGGAACCGCAAATACCCGCTCATCGGGGTGAATGGGAAAGGGAAGCGGTATAAGTTCCCACTTTCTGTTCTAGGGCTTTGAGGGGCGGGCCGTCTTTTTCTTTCTTGAATGAAAGCCCGCAAGCGGAAGTCTCAGTAAACGAATCATGAAAATGATCCTGCTCTCCCTGATGATGTCCGGTTTCTCCTTCGCGGGAGAATTTGTGAGCCTTTTTAATGGGAAGGATTTCACCGGTTGGGGTAAAGAAGGGGAGACCAGTCACGCTGGTTACGAGGTTAAGGAGGGGATGATTGTCTCCACTCCGAAGTGCCGCTTTCTCATTACGGAAAAGGAGTATGAGAACTACATCTTTGAATTCGAGTTTCAGCTCACTTCCGGCGCGAATAATGGACTGGGGATTCATTATCCTGGTAAGGGAGACCCTGCGCACACTGGTATGGAGATTCAGATCCTCGATAATACTGCGAAGAAGTATGCGACACTGAAGGACTACCAATTTCACGGAAGTCTCTACACCCTGAAAGCGGCTGAGAAAGGCCATCTGAAATCCGTCGGCGAATGGAACAAGCAGACCGTTACCGTGAATGGGAAGACCGTGAAGGTGGAGCTCAATGGCACTGTCATTATGACGGCGGACCTCGATGAGATTAACAAGGCCAAACCCGAGCACCAGGGAGCCAAACGCCGCAAGGGCTTCCTCACCCTTTGTGGACATAAGGACATCGTGAGCTTCCGGAATCTACGCATTAAGGAGCTTTAAGCTTGGCGAAGGCGGAATTCCGAAATCCCCCTCGCCATCCCGCCTCGCTACCTTACGCTGGAGCCACCGCCGCGATTCATGCCCTCCAGCACCGTAGAAAACTACCTCAAAGCCATCTGGACCCTGCAAAATCAGGGAAATGGCACGGACCTGGTCCTCATTGGACAGGTCGCGGAAAAGCTCGCCGTTACCCCAGGCACCGCTACCACTATGATGAACCAGCTTGCGAAGCAGGAGCTGGTCAATTACACCCCGCGACGTGGTGTCTTGCTGAATGAGGCCGGGAAGAAAGCCGCTCTCCGTGTTCTGCGCCGTCACCGTCTGGTGGAGACCTTCCTTGTCGAGGTTATGCAACTCGATTGGGCCGAGGTCCATGAAGATGCCGAGGTCCTGGAACACGTTATCTCGGATCGCCTCCTCCAACGCATGGATGAGATGCTCCAGCATCCCACTCACGATCCCCACGGCGCACCCATCCCCACGGCGGACGGCTATCTCCAGCACGATGGTTCCGCCACCCTCGCTGACTCTCCGCCCGGTGCCTACGTCCTGCGGCGGGTGCGTGAGGACCAGCCATCTTTCCTTCAATGGCTTTCCGGCCTCGGCCTCATGCCGGGGACTAATTTCACCCTTAGGGAGAGAAATCCTGAGGCTGACACCCTCACGCTCGAGCTGCCGGAGAAGGAGGAATTGATCCAAATTTCCCTCCCGGCGGCACAATCTCTCCTCGTGGCGGCATTATAGGACTGCCCGGATGACATGGCGCGGTATCTGCTCTGTCGTATTTTGTCAGCCTCCCGCTGCCGTCTTTATCCTTCCCCTCAGGCCCACCGTCCGCTTTCCTCCGAGGTCCTACGATCATGAAAACCTCACTTATCCTCATTCTCACCGCGCTCAGCTCGGTGATGGCTCTGGCTCAGGTCAGTGTCAAACTCACCGTGGACCGGAAGCAATACCTCGCCCACGAGCCCGTCACCGCCGTCGTCACCATTACTAACCGGAGTGGCCGCGAACTCTCTTACGTCAGCCAGGCTCGCGGACGGATCGCTCGCAGCTGGCTCGATTTCAGCGCACGTGATGGTCAGGGGCGTGGCCTGCCGAAGCTTAACCACCGTGTCTTCCAGAAGGCAGTCATTCCTGCCGGTCGCAGCCTCTCCCGTCGCGTGAATCTCAGTAGTATCTTCGGCCTTTCCAGGCCCGGGAACTTTGCCGTGACCGCCCATGTCACCAACCCCGGCACCGAGGACACCAGCTACACCTCGAATAGCGGCCACTTCACCGTGAGCACTGGCAGCACCATCTACACCCAGCAAATTGGAGTGCCCAACACGCGCGCCCCGAAGCGCACCTATAACGTCATCACCTTCAACGATGGCAAGCGGACCTCCATCTACGCACAGGTCATGAATACCGTGAGCAAGCGGTCCATCTCCACCCTTCGCCTTAGCGAATACCTCTATCTCTATAAGCCGCAGATGACTCTCGATGGGAAAAATAATCTCCACGTCCTCTATCTCGCCAACCCGGATATCTTCGTGCACGCCACGATCACCCCGGATGGAGCCCATACCGGGACGCAGTATTTCAAGCGAACCAATGCCCGCGGACCCCGCTTCGTCGCTTTTCAGAATGGCAAGATTGGCGTTCGCGGAGCCTCTCCCTACGATCCTAAAAAAGAAGCTGCAAAGGCTCCCAAAGCTCGTCGGGCCTCAGACCGACCGAACTAAGCTTGAATTTATTCAGAAAAAGTTTGCCAAATCGCTTAAGTTTTTTTAAAAATAAATTCTTCTAAAGTTAATTCCTGCATTTTCGCTTGCCAAATTACTGACTCGACCCGACATCCCCGTCCCACCCGATTAAACATCGACACCACCCAGACTACCCACACCACCACCATGAAGACCCTTTTTAAAACTCTCCTTCTTCTCTCGGCCACCTTGGTCCCCGCTTTCGGATTTAACACCGTAGTCATCGATGCCGGTCACGGCGGCCGTGATTCCGGTGGCAGCTACGGTAAGGTTTACGAGAAGTGGCTCGCTCTCGATACTGCTCTGCGCGTTGAAAAGAAGCTCAAGGCCAAAGGCTTTAAAACAGTCATGACCCGCCGCAGTGATCACTTCGTCACCCTTCCGGCCCGCGCCCGCATCGGCAACAAGTATCGCAACTCTATCTTCGTCAGCATTCACTTCAACTTCACTTGGAAGAAGCATGTCTCTGGTCTCGAGACCTTTTACTGCTCCGGTGCCTCGAAGCCTCTCGCCGCGGCTGTCCAAAAAGGAATGCTCAGCGAAGTGAAGGCCACCAACCGTGGTGTCAAATATGCCCGCTACTATGTCATCCGCCATGCCAAGAATCCTGCCATCCTCGTGGAAGGTGGATTTGTCTCCAACTCCAAGGAGCGCGGCAATACCAAGCGCGGCACCTACCGCGAGGGACTCGCCAATGGCATCGTCAAAGGCATCGTTAAATTCAAGAAGCTGCGACGCGGTCGTAACTAGTTTTTAAACCGGATGTCTGCTATCGACTGGAACGCTCGTTATCAGTCCGGCGACACACCCTGGGAAAAAGGGGAGCCCCATCCGGAGCTTCCTTTTTTGCTGTCTACCCATTGCGATCTTTTCGCTGATGCTGGAGCCATCCTCGTTCCAGGTTGTGGCTTTGGGCACGATGCCTCCCTCATTGGCAAGATCGCCCGCGGTCTGACCCTCGGACTCGACATCGCGGCAGATCCCATCGCTGCCGCAGATGAACGATACTCCGCCCGGAATCTCAGCTTCGCTCTTGGAGACCTCTTTGAGTGGAAGGGCCTCTATGACCTCGTCTTCGAGCACACCTGCTTTTGCGCCATCCCTCTCGACCGGAGGCACGATTATGCTGAGACCATGGCCCGCCTCATCCCCTCTGGTGGCCACCTCATTGGTATCTTCTTCCTCGCCACTGGCTGTGATGACAATGAGGGCCCGCCCTTCGGAACCAGCCTCGCTGAACTTCATCACCTCTTTGAGGAAGCTTTCACTCTCGAGTGGTCCCGCAAACCCGCGAAAACCTTCTCCAGCCGCACCGGCTCCGAGGAAGAACTCGCCATGATCTGGAAGCGCCGCTAGCCGATCATCCTGCAGCACGCCTCTGAGGGCGAACCTTTCTTTGATCAAAGGTCGAGGGAGTTCATTATAGAAGTCTGCTGGCAGACAGTATTCGTCCGCAAGGTGCATTTTTGATAAAAGCCAGAAAAATGGCTTAAAATCAGATTTCTGTTGCTATGCCTTATTCTGATTTGCTAGCTTTCTAGGCTGGTGTTCAGGTTTGTATCATCACTTACCTTTTTCATCGCTACCGCCGTAAAGGCGTCTCAACACACACACACAAATGAATTGCACAATAAAACCCATCAGTAAGGTGGCTGCGTTATCCATCGCCGCTACCTTTCTTCAGAGTGGTCAACTTGCCCACGCTAAGTATTCAGAGCCCTCAAGCTACACTAATCCACGGAAGACCGTTTCTCTTGCGGATTCTCGCTACAATACCAGCGGAGTCAACGACTCCAGAGCTTTCCAGCTCGCGATTGATGATGTTGCTGCTGCCGGGGGAGGGCGTGTTTTCGTCCCACGAGACACCTATCGAATCCGGGGAGTTAGAATGAAGTCTAATGTCCACTTAGAATTTCAAAACGGGACAAATCTTTACCAAGACGCGGGAGCGAGATTTGGTCAGATGTTTACTCGTGACGCAGACGTAACAGAAAACATCAGTTTCCGCGGCGTCGGAGGACGGTTCAATGTTCGTTTCTCTGACGAAGATGATCTTGCGCAACCTGCTTTTTTTCACCCCATCAATACAATCAATATGCTCTGGTCTAGTTGTAATATTAGCATTAGCCCAAAATATCAAAATTGTATGATTCTCAGCCATAGAGTTGGGAAACCAGTCAATCGACATATCCAGATACGTAGCATAACCGCCTCGCGTATTCACTTTGGTTTTAGTATTGCTCAAACAGGGGCCGTCCATGATTCAGATTTCAGGAATCTCCGGGCGACAGGTGGCAGCACGCTTCTTCTAGAGTCTGACAATATTCGCCCTGCCGATGATGGTATCGAAGCAATGGACTTAATTACTTGCTGGAACATTGTATCCACAGAAGGACAGGCTGCTGTGAAGGTCAATCCTCGACAAAATAGGAATGGTTCGCTATCGCTGGGAGGAATCACCTCAGTCGGATCACAGTTTTCTGCGCTGACAGAAACCGGACAAACCGATCTCGGTGCAAGTATCGACCGAGTGGTATTATTTAGGGTCCATGGGGTGTACGGAGGCTCTACTGCTGTTGTTTGGTCTAAAGCAGGAAGCTATCCAGCGTGGGTGTTTCCCAATCGAGTTTTCAGATCTCGCGCTGGTGCTGGTGCTTATTACGCGCCATCAGTGTCGGTCATCGGTAGTTACAGCGAAACGATTAAAAATTTGACTATTAAAAGTAGCGTCACATCGGAAGGAAATTACTTCTTACCTGATATTACTGATAGAAGTCATTTGATATGGGCTCAACGTGGTTTTAATCTCGGCGCACGTCCACTAGTCAGCAGAAGTCTCGATGTCGGTTGGTACTTCTAAAGAAGTTATATTTTAGAAAAGATCAACCTCTCGTTAAAATTTAAATAACACCATTCTGCTGAGAGTGGGCTAGTATGTCTGAAATGATTACTATAAATGGGCATGTTATGCTCGCTTTCAGCAGGTCTTACTTTGCAGGAATCATTTCTGGTAATGCACTTAACACGTTCGGTTAAATTTTTAGGCACCGTAACTCTCGCTTTTCTATCCGGTTTTTTTGTATCGAAACTTACAAATGGCCAATCGAAAACAACGAGTTCTCTTGATCGTCAAAATGCTCTTTCTTCAACAGAGGCAAAGTCGCTAAATGGAGAATCCAATATCAGGAAAAAGCAAAAATCGAATTCGAATTCGGTAGAGCAAACTCTAGAATATTCTTCTATCTGTAACAATTTTTCCGGTAGCGAGTTACAAGGGGAATTTCAGCGTGTCGCTGCTCTCAGCCGAGGTGAAAGAGCCTCATTACTTCCGATCCTTTTCGCGAGGTGGGCAGAAGTGGACCCTGCGGGCGCATTAGTAGCGTCAAAGAATCTCAAAGGAGAAAAAGACGGCATGGTAGCTCTCGTTTTAGAAAAATGGGTAGAGGGCGATATCCATACGGCTGCTGAATTTTACACCAAACATGCCTCACGATTGTTTACA
>CALBVA010000153.1 GCA_937969125.1 uncultured Verrucomicrobiales bacterium
GCGGTGGA
The DNA here is from genome assembly GCA_937969125.1 of uncultured Verrucomicrobiales bacterium. Taxonomy (GTDB): domain Bacteria; phylum Verrucomicrobiota; class Verrucomicrobiia; order Verrucomicrobiales; family Akkermansiaceae; genus SW10. Next base: position 9 of record CALBVA010000153.1, read on the forward strand.
CGCCTTGCCGTCCGGCTAGTGGTTCCCTCTACCGGGTCCACAGGGGACTTGAACCCCCAAGTCAGCGCGCCCTGCCGGGCGCACATAAAAAAAGGCGATCCGTAATGGATCGCCTTTGAAAATTGGTGGGTCGAAGACCTGCGATTTCCGCTTAGTTGGAGCGGACTTTTTCGAGGATGACCTGATCACCACGCTGGAGGACGACTCCGGCAGGAAGACTGTCAGGGACGATGTCAGCGATAGCGCGATTGGCCTCGAGCTTGGCGATGGTGAGCTTACCGAGGAGACGACCGCCACGGAGGACAAGGAGGCGGGAGTCGCCGGCGAGTCCGGAGTTTTCTCCAGCTCCGATGATGGCGAAGTCCCAGTCGTTATCGACAGCAGTGACTGTGGCTTGGAAGGTGTTCCGAGCAACGCGTTTCTTGCTCTCCCGAATCTTCTCTTCCACACGAGCGATGGCGGCCTTGTTCTTGGCCACATCCTCGGAGAGACGCTCCTTAACAGTGTTTCCAGCATCGAGCCTCTGATCGAGCTTCTTCTTTTTGTCCTTAAGTCCGGCAACAATGGCAGGGACTTCAGATAGGTCATCGACACCAGGGAAAAGTTTCTTAATGGAAATAAGAACCTCATCGATCTGCTTTTGACGGGCCTGCTGTTCCTCAAGCTTTCCATCGAGATCTTCGAGGGTGCGCTCATAGTCGCCGGCGTTTGACTTGGCAGCTTCGAGGCCAGCCTGAGCAACGGCTCGTTCATCGCGGGCAACCTTGAGAGCGGCCTCCTCATTTCCGCGATCTTCCTCGCGCTTCTTAATGGTAGTTTCGAGATTGTTGCTGCGCTCTTGGAGCGCGATCCGCTCTTTGATCTGGGCGGTGGCTGCGTCTCTGGTCTTCCAACCGAAGAATCCGGCAGCGCCGATGGCGACGACTGCAAGGAAGTAGAAGAGTGATTTCATGGGTAAATGTAGCGTAGGTGGTGATTTAAAATGGAATCGAAAAAGATAAAGAAATGATTACTTCGCAGACTCTACAAAGGGAACGACCTTGTCACCGACGATGACGCTTTCGCCTTCCTTGATGCTGGTGGCAATGATGTCTGCGGTGGCGGAGTTCGCGGAAACGGCGGTGACGGTGAGATCTGCGACCTTGTCATTCCCGCGCATCACGGAGAGCTTGGAGCCATTAACAACGCCGGAATTGTCTCCGCCAGCAAGGGTGACGAAACCAAGGGCGCGAGAGATGGAACGGACGCGGGTCTTCAGAGTGGGCAGAGACTTACCAGTGGTCCGGAAGCTGAGGATCTCGGAGAGCTTTTCAGATGTCTCGGAAGTGGAAGATTTTTGCGCGGCGAGGCGGGAGTTGTTGGCCTCGAGGCTGGCGAGTTCATCCTCAAGCTCTGAGATATCTGCCTTCAGGCTCTCAATTTGAGGGGCAAGCTCCTTGATAGGCCCAAGCTCTTTAAGATCGTCTTCAGCTTTCGCGACTGATTCCTCAAGGTCGGCAAGTTCGGTCTCTTTTTCAGCAACAGCTGCCTTGGCTGCATCATTCTCTTCTTTTTGAACAGCAAGCTTTGCCTTGAAGTCGTCACGGGCTTTGTTGGCGGCTTCCTTATCGACGACGAGACCGTCAATCTCTTCACCGAGGGCCTTGGAGGTCTTTTCTTTAACGCCAATAGCGATATCGAGGTCCTTGGAGGCATCGATCTGAGCCTGATGTTCTTCTTTCACCTTGAAGGCGACGAATGCCGAGATCGCGAGGACGAGTGCGGCAAGAATGCCGAATGTGGTAGCCATAAGATTGTGTCGTTGAGGTGGTGTTTCTAGGAACCTACCGACCAAGAGTGAGGTCCGGCAATGAGAAAATTCAGTGAAAAATGAATTTCAGGTAGCGGAAAGAACTTTCAGCAGCAGTCATCGCTTGCATCCTGCAGGGCGGGAGACAAATTCCAGCCGTGAAAAGTGTCCTGCGAGTGCTGGCTTATTTGAGGCGATATCCCCTGCTGGGAGGGTCGCAATTTTTTTGTGCAGCGATCATGGCAGCCTCGGTGATCGTCTTTCCGCTGGTGACGGGACACATTACCGAACACATCATTCCACAAAAACAAGTGGCGGTGTTCATTCCCTGGGTTCTTCTGGGGCTGCTGAGTTTTTTCCTGAAGGATGCTCTCAATTGCGCTCGCATCATCCTAAATAACCACTTCGAGCAGCGAGTGATTTTTGACATCCGCTCGGACCTTTACAAAAAGATCCAACGACTCCCGCTGAGGTGGTTCGACACCCGGAGGACAGGAGACATCATGACCCGGGTGGTAGAGGATGTGACCGCGATGGAGCGGATCCTCATCGATGGCATCGAGCTGGGCCTCATTTCGGTGATCCAAATTCTCGCAGTGGGCATCACGATGTATTGGCTGGATCCTACGGTGGCAATGTGGGCCACACTGCCCATTCCGCTGTTAATGATCGGGGCGTGGATATATACTAGGAACGCTCGGGGCAGATATAAGGCGCAGCGGGATGCTGCCTCTGATCTCAATGCGCTCCTCCACGACAACATCGCAGGCATCCGGCAGATCAAGGCCTATGCCGCGGAAAAGGACGAGCATCAGCACTTCAACAGCCTCTCGGACGCAATGCGCAAGAGCACCCTGCGCGTCATGAAGTGGTGGGCTTTCTATAATCCTGGGATGTCCTTCTTCAATAGCCTGGGCTATATTCTGGTGCTGGGCTTCGGCGGATATGGCATCATGCAGGGCACGATGGATGAGGGGCAATTACTTCCCTTCTTCCTGCTCCTTTCGCTCTTTTATGAACCCGTAAGCAAGCTTCATCAGCTCAATCAGATGGCCCTTTCTTCCCGCGCAGCGGCAGACCGCGTCTTCGAGATTCTCGATTCCGAGGATGAGCCGGACGCCGCCAGCGGTGCTCCCCTGCCCCGCCCAGTGAAGGGTGAGGTAGAATTCGACAAGGTCAGTTTCGCCTATGATGAAGACCAGCCGACGCTCCACGGCGTCTCAATCAAGGCTGGCGCGGGCAAGACTATCGCGCTGGCCGGGACCACAGGAGCAGGCAAGTCCACCATCGTGAATCTCCTCTGCCGCTTCTATGAATACGACAGTGGTTCGGTGAAAATCGACGGGCACGAATTGAACACCCTCTCGAAGAACTCGCTGAGGGAAGCCATCGGCTACGTGACTCAGGAGGCCTTTCTCTTCAATGGGACCGTGAGGGAAAATCTCTCGCTGTCCAATCGGGAAGCGAGCGATGAGGAGCTCTGGAAAGCCCTGGAGGCGGCGCGAGCGGCGGACTTTGTGAGAACTCTACCAGAGCAGCTAGAGACGAACGTTGGTGAGCGTGGGGTCAAGCTCTCCGGCGGCGAGAAACAACGCCTCTCCATCGCCCGCGCTCTCTTGAAGGATCCGCCCATCCTGCTGCTCGATGAAGCAACGGCCTCGGTGGACAATCAAACCGAACTTCTCATCCAGCAGGCACTGGATGAATTGATGAAAAACCGCACCTCCATCGTGATCGCGCATCGCCTGTCCACGATTCAGAATGCCGACCACATTTATGTCCTGGAACACGGGCGAGTCATCGAGGACGGGACCTACGAAGCTCTTTTGGAGAAAGAGGGAGCCTTTGCCGAATTAGCGAGCACCATCAAATAATCCGGAAATCCGTAGAAAGAATCGCAATTCCTACTGATCCTCACAATAGCAGGCACTCCCGGACAAATCGCCCCCGCTTTCTGATCCTCAATCGACAAAGGCAAGCCATCCGCTACGTTCTCTCGCCAGCGCCTCGGCGCTGCCGGATTTCTCCCCTAACAAGGAAAGCCCGGCTTTGTGCGAGCGGCTCCGGATTGGTCTCCGGAGCCGCTTTTCTCTGCCTCTTTCTCCATCAATGACTGCCCGCTCCATGGTTTCCGGATGCGCAATATTTTAAGAGAGAATCCGGCTTTGCCAGATGGGCTGCATTGCTCTATTCGGAATCCTCAACGCCGACGTATTTATGCTCGATATCAAGCTCATCCGCGAAGATCCAGAACTCATTAAAGCCAGCCTCACCAATCGATTCGATGGCTCCGCCGGCATGATCGACGAGGTCCTGGCCTGCGACGAAACCCGCCGCAAGAACGAAACCGAGAAGCAAGCCCTCCAGTCCCAGCGCAAGTCCACCTCCAAGGAGATCGGAAAGCTGCGGGCGAATGGCGAGGACTCCTCCGGCATCGAAGCGGAGGTGAAGAAACTCGGCGACCAGATCAAAGCGCTCGATGAGGAGGGCTCAAAAGCGGCCGAACGCCAGGCCGAGCTCCTGATGACGATTCCCAACCTCCCTCACCCCGGCTGCCCGGTTGGTGAAGATGAGGAAGCGAATCCAGTGCTCCGCAACTGGGGCGAAAAGCCCTCGCTGGAAAACGCTCGCGACCACCTGGACCTCGCAGAGGAAAAGGGCATTATCAGCTTCGATGACGGCGCTCGGATTTCCGGTTCCGGCTTTGCGGTTTATCGCGGAAAAGGCGCGAAACTCCAGCGAGCACTCATTCAGTTTCTCCTCGATCTACAGACAGAAGAGAATGGCTATGAAGAGGTCAATGTCCCCACCCTCGTGAAACGCGAGTGCATGGAGGGCACAACCCAACTTCCGAAATTCGAAGATGACATGTATGGCATCGAAAAGAACCAGATGTTCCTCGTTCCGACTGCCGAAGTGCCGGTGACCAATCTCTACCGCGAAACCCTGCTCGCTGAAGACGATCTCCCGATCAAAATGACCGCCCAGACTCCGTGCTTCCGTCGGGAGGCTGGTAGTGCCGGGCGGGACAATCGCGGCATCATCCGCATGCATCAGTTCGACAAGGTGGAGCTCGTGCAAATCGTGCACCCGGATCAATCGCTCCAGCTTTTAGAGGAACTCACCGGCCATGCCGAGTCCGCGCTGCAGAAGCTGGGTCTACATTATCAGACCATCGAACTCTGCACCGGAGATCTCGGATTCGGATCGGCGAAGACCTATGACATTGAGGTCTGGGCACCCGGACAAGGGAAGTATCTTGAGGTTTCAAGCTGCTCCTGCTTTGGCGATTACCAAGCCCGGCGAATGAAACTGCGTTTTAAAGATAGCGAGGGGAACAACCGCTTCTGCCACACCCTCAATGGCTCCGGCACCGCTCTGCCGCGGTTGATGGTGGCTCTTCTGGAACAGTGTCAGAACGCTGACGGTGTGATTGAGATCCCGGAGGCGCTGCAGCCCTATTATGGGGCGACTGTCTTGTAGGTTGGTTGACCTGGTGGCGCTTGGAAAGCGTCGCCATTCACTTCCCTTTGTGGAAGCGGGCGACTTCACGAGCTGCTTCGCGGAGCTCGGTCTTCTTTTTCAGGTCATGCCGCTGGTCGGCATGGCCTTTTCCTTTTCCGAGGCCGAGCTCAGCCTTGATACGGCGGCCTTTGAAGTAG
>CALBVA010000154.1 GCA_937969125.1 uncultured Verrucomicrobiales bacterium
GTTCATCAACGTAGTGTTTTGCCTGCAGCTTCCTTCAGCGGACACCTCGCGGTGGACGCCTTGCCGTCCGGCTAGTGGTTCCCTCTACCGGGTCCACAGGGGACTTGAACCCCCAAGTCAGCGCGCCCTGCCGGGCGCACACAAAAAACGCCTGTTCCTCGAGAGGAACAGGCGTGAAAACAAAATTGAATAGAAGGAGCTATCGACGGCGACGAACAGCAAGAACCAAACCCGCAAGGCCTGCTAAAAGGCTCGTGGATGGTTCGGGAACGGCATCAAAGGTTACGCCGTTCGTAAATGAAGCAAATGCAGCTGAGGCCCCACTCACGTCAATATCTGCAACCTCCGTGCCGTAAACAAGTTCCCCACTCTCGAAGAAGACTGAATAGGTACCACTTCCTGTGTTAGTCTCCGGATCCTGAACCGGAAAATTTCCGTCAGATCTGAAAACAATGAAATCGGTGCCCATACTTACGTCAGTGTTGTTGGCAATCACAAAATAGAGACCTGAGGTACCTGAAAGAAGACCATCTGGATCAACTTCTTGAACGGTGGCACTAAAGAACCCAGGGATCGCCGAATTGAATAAACCATCACCACCGCTCTGGGAAAACGCATCACGAACACGGAGATCATCCGAAGTGGTACTCAATGATTCAAAATCGAAGTCTGCAGGAAAAGTTCCTACCGCCCAGCCAAGCCCTTCTGAGACTGGAAGCCTCTCGTTAACGTTATTGACAACCGGTGTGGCATTAGCATTCTCGCCACCGAGACGAAAGTTGAGTCCCGTTACCTGCGAGGCAGCTTGAGCACCTATTGGCACAAGTCCAAGCGCAATTGCTATTGTTAATTTATAGTTCATAGTAGTGTGAAATAGAATTAAATTTAAAGAGTTGAGTAAAAGTCAGGGACGGAAAGAGCGACATCTTGATCATCGCCTACATTTACAATGATAACACCACTTGAATCATCAAGCATAATCGACGAACCAGAAACAGCAGTATTTGTACTATCCGCGTTGATCAACGCCCATGAAGCCCCCGCGCCCGCAGGCCCAAACTCGTCGAAATAATACTTTTCGAAGCCACCCGAAACTGGCTTCCAGACTTGATCACCTGAACCGGGTCCAAATTGCCCCTCATCCAGCGCAACAGTCTCCGAAGTTGAGCCATAGGTGTTGTCGAGAGTAGCACCAGCTGGAGAAATTGTGCTTAAATAGTTAAAAGTTCCAGAAAGAGAGATCGATGAGGGCGTAGTTTTCACGGATCCACTAACTACAACAGGGTTGTCCGGTGCTGTCCCATCAGAGCCGTTAACTCCAACTACGACAATACCAGTAGTGTAGAGAAGATTGATTGAAGAACCAGAAACAGCAGTATTCGTACTGTCTGGATTAATCCTTGCCCATGAAGCTCCCGCGCCCGCAGGCCCAAACTGGTCGAAATAATACTTATCAAACCCTCCCTCACGAGGCACCCAGATTTGATCGGAAATTCCAGGACCAAACTGCCCCTGATCGAGCGCAACTGCCTCCGCTGTTGATCCGAAAACTGATTCAAGAGTGGAAGCAGGGCGAATCTCAAATGACTCATCACCGTTAAGCCCAAGATCGGAAGTCGAAATTGAATCGCCGGTAACATCCGCAGTGGTAAAAGTCACTACCTGCCCATCAACCTCAAGAAAGTAGGTCGTATCGGCAACAAGGTCACCGAGAGCGCCTGCATCAAAAGTCACTGATGTTGCATCTGCGGAATCGATGTCACCCGAAACAACAGGAGCCTCGTGAAGTCGAATTCCGAGGTAATTAAAGCCCTCGGAAATGGTCAGAGTCTCATAGCCGACGGGCTTGGACCTGGACTCGGTTGCTTGGGCTGCGGCATTACCAGCGAGGAGGGCCGAAAGGCCGACAGCTGCAATCGCTTTAAGAGTTTTTGTTTTCATTTTTGTTTTCGTTTTCTTTTAGGTGTTGAATTCCTCTGTTCACGAGGAACAAAGGTTTCCGCAGGCAATCCACTGGGAAGATACCGAGTGGGGGGTGATGCGTCAACGTCTTTTTTAAATGTATTCGACATTTTAGAGCAGCACCCTTCTCCCCTGCCTAACGCATTAATGGAGAATTGATTTGGAGGTAAATTTACCAGTGCGAGATATCACGGAAGTCATTGAGGCGTGAAGAAAGGTCATCTGATCCGGCTTTCTCCAATGCTTTTGTGGAAAAGTCCTCGCAAGTGAATGAGGCAAGGATGGAGCCTTTGACGATGGCCTGTTTCAGCTGGTCGAAGGTGGGTGAGGTCGCTCCTTCGGAGGCGAGGTAGCCGATGAGGCCGCCCAGAAAGGTGTCCCCCGCCCCGGTGGGGTCGGCGAGGTCGCGCAAAGGCCAGGCGCCGCAGCGGAAGAAGGATCCATCAGGGCCGAAAAGGAGGGCTCCGAATTCGCCGAGCTTAATAACCACATAGCGAGGGCCTTTACCGAGGAGACGCTCGCCGGCAAGCACTAGGTTGTTCGTACTTGCGAATTCGCGGGCTTCACTCTCATTAATAACGAGGAGATCGAGCTTGGTGAGAACTTCGTGGAGTTCCTTGTTAGCGACAGTGATCCAGAGGTCCATGGTGTCGGCGACGACAAATTTTTCTTTAGCCGTGCACTGTGAGAGCATCTGGAGCTGATTGAGCGGCGCCATGTTGGCGAGGACGACGAAGGAGGAATCGGCGAGGTCAGCAGGGACTTTGACCTCCCAGTGTTCGAGGACATTGATGGCGACATCGTGAGTAGTGCGCTCGTTCATATTCTCATGATACTCACCAGTCCAGGTGAAGGAGGCCTGCTCCGAGCGTTCGAGGCCGGAGAGATCGACACCGTTTGCCTTCAGCATTTCAAGATGCGTTTCGGGAAAATCATGACCGACGACTCCAAGGAGATGGATGGGGCTGGTAAGTTTCGCCGCGGCAAGGGCAGCGTAACTAGCGGAGCCACCGAGAAGATTTTTTTCATCGGCGACGGGGGTTTTGACATTATCGATGGCGACGGAGCCGCCTACTAGGACTTTCATGATGTTGGTTTGAGGGTTGAAAAATCAGGTCGACAATCCCAGCCGCGAAATCAGCCGCTCAGTTTCCGCAGCGGGTTCCGGGGATTGCAAGAGATGCGAGACAACGACAACTCTCGAGGCACCGGCCTCGCGGACCTGGGGGAGATTGTCAGGCTTGATCCCGCCGATGCAAAAGGCAGGGATCTTCGCCCCGACTTCACGTTGCATCATAGAGATATTCTCGAGACCGATTCCAGGGCGGCCTTTTTTCGTCGGTGTCGGGAAGAGCGGGCCGAAGCCGATGTAGTCTGCCCCCTCATGCCATGCGGCTTTTGCCTGGTCGAGGGAGTGGGTTGATCGGCCAATGAGCGTCCCCGGTTCAAGAAACTGACGGGCTTCTTCCAGATCCCCATCATCCTGTCCGAGATGGAGGCCGTGAGCTTGAGATTCCTTTGCCAGCTGAAGGTGGTCATTGACGATGAAGGGGACAGCGAATTCCTCGCAGAGTACTCGCAACCCCCTTGCGAGATCGAGAAGGCTCGCGGGATCATGGCCCTTCGCCCTGAGTTGGAGGATTCCCGCACCTCCTACAAGAAGTTGGCGGGACACTGGGATGGCACGATCCAGGCTCAGGTAGCCGAGATCGCAAATGCCGTAGAGGGTCGCTTTTTGCAGAGCGTCCTTCACGAGAGTTCCTTTTTCTTCAGGAAGTTTGCCACCCAGGCAATGTCGTATTTCCCGGCGATGAAGTCAGGGTGGTCGATGATCTCCTGCTGGAAGGGGATGGTGGTTTTGATTCCACGGATCGTGAACTCAGAGAGAGCGCGCTTCATGCGAGCAATCGCGACCTCACGGGAGGAAGCAGTCACGATGAGTTTGGCGATCATGGAGTCGTAGTGGGGTGGAACGGTGTAGCCGGAATAAACGTGGGTATCGACGCGGACGCCTTTTCCTCCGGGGGCATACCAGAGGTCAATTTTCCCCGGGCTGGGGGCGAAATTGTTATAGGGATCCTCAGCGTTGATGCGGCACTCGATGGAGTGGCCGCGAGGCTCGACTCCGAGAACGTGTTGTGAGACCGGCTCCCCGGCGGCGATGCGGATCTGCTCCTTGATGAGCTCACAGCCCATCACTTCCTCGGTCACGGGATGCTCCACCTGAATGCGGGTGTTCATTTCCATGAAGTAGAAGTCGGTGGCGTCGGCATTGACGAGGTATTCGATAGTGCCTGCGTTGCGGTAGTCGATGGCTTTGATGAGCTTCACGGAGGCTTCCCCCATGCGTTGGCGCATTTCCTCCGAGATGAGGGGACTAGGGCATTCCTCGATGATTTTTTGGTTCCGACGCTGCATCGAACAGTCGCGCTCGCCGAGGTGGAGGAAATTCCCATGGTCGTCAGCGAGGACCTGAATCTCGATGTGATGTGGTTCAAGGACGAGCTTCTCGAGGTAGCAGTCACCGTTGTTAAAGCAGGCTTCCGCTTCGCGGGAGGCAGCGAGATACTGAGTCTCGAATTCCTCTTCGTCCATGGCGGGGCGCATTCCGCGACCACCACCACCGGCGGTGGCTTTAATCATGACGGGATAGCCGATTTTTTTCGCGATCTTCTTTCCCTCAGCGATGTCCTTGATAATGCCTTCCGATCCCGGGGTCACGGGGACGCCGTTGGCAGTTGCGGTGGCGCGGGCGGTATTCTTGTCACCCATGGTGCGGATGACTTCGGCGGAGGGGCCGATAAACTTGATATTGCAGCTTTCGCAAATCTCGGCGAAGCGAGCATTTTCCGAGAGGAAACCGTAGCCTGGATGGATGGCCTCAGCCCCGGTAATCTCAGCTGCTGCGATGATGCGGTCCGGCTTCAGATAGCTATCCTTGCTGGCAGCTTTTCCTATGCAGACCGAGTCATCGGCGAGTTGGACGTGCATGGAGTCGACATCAGCCTCAGAATAGACAGCGATGGACTTGATCCCGAGTTCGCGACAAGCGCGAATGATTCGGAGGGCGATTTCGCCACGGTTGGCGACGAGGACGCTCGAAAACATATTGACGGGAGGTGTTATTTGACCCGGAAGAGGGCGTCGCCGAACTGGACGGGATTACCGTCCTCGATGCAGATCTCGGTGATGGTGCCAGAGCGCTCAGCCTTGATCTCATTCATGACTTTCATCGCCTCGATGATGCAGATGGTCTGGCCTTCACTGATCGTGTCACCAACGTTTACAAAGTCGGGGGAGTCTGGCGAAGGCTTCCGGTAGAATGTTCCCACCATGGGGGAGGAAATTTCCTCACCAGAGGGAGCGGCTGCTGCGGGAGCTTCTCCAGCAGCAGACACTGAGGTGGGCGCCTGAGCTGCGGGAGCAGGAGAAGCAGCAGGGGCAGCCTGAGCTGCCGGCAGCGAACCAAGAAGTTTCTGAAGTTCTTCAATGTCAGTGCCTTTCTTAAGCTTCAGGTTGAAATCTTCTTTTTCAAACTGGAACTGGGAGAGCCCATGCTCATCCATCAGCTTAACGATTTTGCGAATTTCAGTGAGGTCCACGGAGGTGAGTGAGAGTTTATATTGTAAGCGTGTGCTCGGAGAGAAGTATGACGGAATTTGAGCGATGGGCAACCACGAAGGTCGCGCCCGTGAATCGAGGAGCCATTGCCCGAGGTCCTGTGGCTAAAGTGCCTACACTGTGGCAATTTCTCTACCCTTTCTGATCATTCTGGACACGAAAAAGCCACTGAAGAGACAAGCTCCCCGGTGGCTATGACTTTTCGTGAGGGATCACCAATTAGCGAGAACCCCGAGGCGGTCTTGGAGGCCTTGGGTATGCCTCGGGAATCGAGACAAATTTGACCGCCTGATCAACCCGCTTCCCTTGAGCCTTATAAAAGAAGCCCTGAATCCGCTGACGTGTTCCTATACGCATGTTGTTCTCGAAGATTCGGACAATGCGGCCGTCTTTTGATTTGTATCCGAGAAGGACTGGGGTCGAGCTCTGTGGTAGCGCTAGGTTCTTGGATTTTCCGGGCGCAATCGCGAAAGCCTGCTGCTTGTCGATTTTTACGATTACGGACATATCGGAAACATTGACGAAGCGAATATGGCCAAGGGGCAGAGCCTCAAGGTCGTCGGCGAGCATGAGCATCTTGGTATTAGTCCAGTTCATCTTATCATGCTGACGGAAGAGAAGGCCCAGGGTGCGCTTGGAGGTTTTCTTCAAGGGAACCCTAATCCATGGAGCGTCACCTGGTGTCTTTCCCTCGTAGAGAGGAATCGCTGGAGTTTCCGGCCCTACGCTTAGGAAATCGGAAATCTGACGAAGGCTGAGAGTCCGGATCAATGGCTCCGTGTCGGTGCGCTTTACTGAAATTTCAGAAGGAGGAAGATCACCGGGTTTAGCCGCCTTCTGCACACGCACGCCATCTTTAAACTCCTCTTCCCACACGGGCATCTCGCCAAGTGGCACCAGACGAAGGTGGCGACGCTGATCCTGGTTACGTTGGGCGCTTGCCGCCGCAGTCGCCAATGAGAGGATGGCGAGGGAAATAGGGAACAATTTCTTCATGATGTTTTTGGTTTAGCACAGCCCTTGGGGGCGGTGCCAGCGAAAGGTTAAGGCGATCATTTTAAATTTCCGAGGGATCCAGCCAACGGAAACTCTTAGTGATGAAACGTCGCCCGAAATCCGGAAATTCACTCTCTTTTTTGGGGTTGAGCCCGGTCGAATCCGGCCGCACCGGATCGGGAACACGTTGCACGACAGCTTCACACCAAGCTCGTGCTACGACCTTACCGTTCGATACAGACTCGCCATAGGCTCTGATCACAAAGGTATCCGACCGCGCGCTGAGGCTGGATCCGATCGCCTGCAGCACATCAGCTTGTGTCAAGTGAACCGGCGCTCCCCAAGCTTTAGAGTCCGGCTTCAGATCTTGCGCGATGAGTGTGGAGTCCGAGATATTGTCGGGGTGATTATAGTCCCCGAGGCTACGATCATTGGTCAGTCGGAAGAGTGCCGCCGTCTCGACCGGAGTGTTGAGGCCTGCATTAAGGATGGCTGCTTCTAATGCCCCCCTTTTCCCCTGCTCATCTTCCTGACTATACTCAGGCCCGGTAATAAGGCGACGATTGACGAATTCCGCGAGAGATAAGAAGGGACCGCGAGCACGGACCTCGTCCACGATTGCCTCAGCGAGACTTTCGATCTCTTCGTCTGACAAAGCGCGTGTCTGATCCCACATTTTCCTTTTATCGAGAGCAGAGGCGGCATTCCACTCATCCCGCTCACCGCCTATGATCCGAGGAAAGACGGTAGTCCCATCCTCTCGCCGGTTGGCCGAGAGGACCGCCTGCCAAGCCTCAACGCTGGTCGAATTAACATTAAATGCGCCCTCCGTCATCAGAACCGAGGCTGCCCGATGAAAATCACCGAGGTCTCGGTAAGAGGCTCCGGAGCGAGGCTTCATGCGGGGATTTGGAAGTGGATTCGAGGAAGGATTGAGCGCAGCCTGACGCAGATCATAGGTCGATCCAGAAGTTAGGAAATATTCATCCCACAAGGTGTGATTCACCTCGAAGGAAAGATCATAGACCACATTCTCAGTCTCCGGAGAGTCGTGGAATATACCCCGCCCATGTTCAGCCCAAGCCTCCTGATTGAGGCCACGCTCAGCATTATCAGACCAACCGATGAAGTCAGAAACAAAACCGTTCTTTTCCTCTCCACCGCCACCGACAGGTGACGTTCCGGTCTGCCCTTCCCTGCCAAGCCGAGGGTCGATTAAGGAGTTCGCGACGGCATAGGACGGATGCCAGATGAACTCGGAGATCTTGGCGTGCTGGAACTGTGCAAGTGAAATCACCCCGAGTTCTTTTCGCGGAACGTCAAAGAGAACGTAAGAATCGGCAGCTTGTGATGGCTCACCAAAGGGATTTCCCCGGTTTCGATTATCCGAGCCGCGGACCGGGGTCTGATCCAGCCAACCAACGGCCTCATCGTAGAGATCCTTGGTATAGATTCCGAAAAACCAAGGCCCACTGGAACGATTGTCACCTCGATTCCCAATGAGATTCTCATAGGGAGAGCGTGAGGAGTATGCCGCACGAAGATTCCAGTTTGCAATGAAAGCCTCTTCCCATGCTTCCGGAAAAGCTGCCAGCCCGTTGTTCCCGATGCTGGTATTGGAAGGGTGCTCATCGAACCAACGCATCCGATACCCCTGACGCGTCCGAACATCCGGCGGCAGGGTCACCACAGGATTAACCATGGCGAGAAACTCGATTGGGACACCGCTATTCGGGTTGCCCGGTTCGTGGTCCCAGGCTTCCGGGGGCTCACGACCGGCACCAAACTGGAGTGAGCAGGAAATCGCGGCGATTTGCTCCATCTGATCGACATCCTCTGGTGAAGCTTCCGAGCGGGAGCCTGCTTTCTTAAGAAACATCTGACTGTCATCACTCTGGGTGAGCTGCCCACTTCCACCAAAGAATGCGTCCGATGGAGTATACCAAAAACGCTTGGGATACCAGGTCATCCCCCCGACCTCACCGGGGTTTTCCTCATCAAATTCTGATGAGGAATGGTAGTAGTTATTTTGGAAATCATACTCCGCCGAAACAGTGAGGGTATTATTGAAGATGTTCTCACCATCATATTCGGCAGCCTGATTCGGGAGAAAGACGAGACACTCACCGGGCGCAAAAGTGGCCTCTTCAAGAGTAAAATAATAGCTTCCGGTATAGGCGTCCTCATAGGCAGCACTCCCGACCACCGGACCATCCGGACGGGTGCGTCCGCCAAAGCTCAGCCACGTCGCAAAGCCCACGGAATACTCCTGACCATCCTCGGTCTGGCGCCACGCATCAGTGCGGAATCCACGGCGCCCATTGACCTGTAAAACAGCTACGCTTCTCGGAAGAGTCAGCGGCACGCTGTAGGGATTCCAAAGGACCACCCGAGGAAAATCATGGGATCTGATATTATAAGGAAAACGACTTCCCACCGGGTTTCGGTGAGTACTAAAGGTATTATACATCGACCCCTCAACCATGATCGGGACCAAATTAGTCCGTTCCACATTGGTCAATGCCGCCGGATTGAGATTTTGAGAGCTGTTCTCCAGCACATCGGGAATTTGAAAATTCGGCTCACTCTTCGGCACGCGCGCATCCAGTCGGCTCCCCGCGAAAGGCACCTCCTGCCCCAGCTGCGCCCAATCCCGCAGAAGCCCGAAGGTCGGCGAGGTTTCGCGATGCCGCGTCTCCTCCCAATTCAACCCTAGCTCCCGGGCATGGACCTCATTGGCAGGCCCCACAAGATTATCGGAGGAGGCCAACCCTCGCAGATCGTCGCCACCCTGAACCGCAAGATCGGGTATGTCTTCACTCTTGTTTAAAAAAGCCGTCAGATTTTTTTTAAGACCACCATCCCGCACATTCGCCTGCACCCCTTCCGAGAGGACCGTGATATCGTGAAATGACGCCTTCCTCCACTTCCCCGCATCCTCACTGAGAAGATCGACTGACCTTTGCGAGGTCAACTTCTCCCGCTCATCACCCTGAAAGGTGAGCTTTACCCCTGCCACTTCGATTCCCCGCGGATCAGTCGGACCTCCCCCTAAAAGAGGAAGATTCTTGCGAATAGCTCCCCCATCTCGATGCGGATCCGACGAAGCCACATTTGCGCGAACGCCGAGATCACCTACCCAAAAAGCGTAGCGTCCCCGGACCTTCCCCGCTGCGGAGGAGTCGATAATCGGAACCACCGGGGCCAGGACATGAGCCTCTGGACTCTCACCTGCTGAACCCGCCCCGACCAACTGAATGGTTTCGCTCCGTGACACCGCATCCGGCGTGTGGCGGAGCTCCTGCCTAAACCGGAGGCCACCCTCATTCCCGCTCACCAGGTAGATTGTCGCCCCCTGCTCATTGCGAGCTCCTTCAGAGGAAAATCGGCGATCCTTCAATCCTCCCTGCAAGTCATCACGGGTGTAGAATCCGTCACCATCGACATCAGTAGCGCTCCAGACTCCGGTCCAATGAGCTTGATCAAGCTTCTCACCGTCCTTCTCAAGAATTTTCGCTGTTGCGGAAATCCGCTGATCCGGCCCCAACTCACGCTGGAGCTCTCCAATTGCGAGCATGAGAGCAAGTTGGGCATTCGCCTCAGCCTCAGCCTGAAATCGATCCACCCGGCTGACCTTCATCTGCACTGAAGCGAGGCTGAGAAAGGCCACCGCAACCAAAGCTAGAAGGAGCATCGTCGCCAGACTGGCGATCAGCGCGAAACCGCGGTCGGTGCGGCAGCCTAATGAACAGTCGGAACTCATTTTCATGATCGCAGGAGAATACATGGCACATACATCGATTGCAACCGAGTTTCGTCGGATGTGTTTCTCTGTGACAGCATGATCCGCACCGGAGAGCCTCACGGATGGGCTCTTTTCCGAAAACCGGTGCTAAAATCTCTCACCGAATAAGGTGGGCAAACGAGCACAATAGCCTACCGCACACGACTCCTCAGCCCACCCGAAGACACAATCAACTCTGGGAAAGCAGATTGCAGGAAAAATCGACTGACGCAATCCGCCTTCCCGGTCTATTGGCAAAACCATTCCGCCTCGGCCAATGAGACGGCGATTTTTGCCAGCTATGAACTATTCTTCTGAATCATCCTCAGCTTCGCCGGATTCCTCCACCTCATCATCAGGCATCACACGGGCAACAGCCTGTAGCTTCTCGCCCTTTCCGAGGGTCACCAATTTCACCCCTTGGGCGTTTCGGCCGGTCTCACGAACCTCCGAAACCCGAATACGGATTGATTGACCACCATCGGTCATGAGCATCAGCTCATCTTCCTCCTCGACAGACAAGCTACCGACAACAGGACCGGTCTTTTCGGTACATTTCATCGTAAGCATGCCGATGCCGCCACGGTTTTTCGCCATGTAGTCGTCAAACGGTGTGCGCTTGCCGAGACCATTCTCTGAAGCAACCAGGAGCCGGGCGTCATCTCTGACCACTGCCATTCCAACGACGAAGTCGCCATCACGCGGCTTAATTCCACGGACTCCGGCCGAGTTCCGGCCCATCTCACGAGCTTGATCCTCATTAAAGCGGATACTCTGCCCCCTACTGGTGACCAACATGACGTCGTCCTTTCCGGAAGTGAGGCGAACATCGATGAGTTCATTCCCCTCATCCAGCTTGATCGCGATCGTTCCGGCTTTCCGATAGTTTTTAAAGTCAAAGAGGCGGGTCTTTTTCACCTTACCGCTGCGGGTCGCAAAGAAGACATTTCCAGCATCCTCGCGGAAGGTGATATCCAGTCCGGACTCATCATCGGTGACATACTCCAGGCGGAGAACGGCTGCGATTGACTCCTCCGGCTGCAGGTCGAGCACGTTCTTAATACTGCGTCCCTTCGATGAGCGGGAACCCTCCGGTAAGCCATAAACCCTCTCAACATAGACCCGCCCGGTGTTCGTGAAGAACATCAGATAATCATGAGCCTGTGCAGTGAAGAGGTGCTCCACGAAATCGTTCTCCTCATCCTCATCAGCAGTCCGGGTCTCCATGCCACGGACCCCTTTTCCTCCACGGGCCTGAGTGCGATATTCACTGGAAGCGGTCCGCTTGACATAGCCGCGGTTCGAAAGAGTGACGATCATGCCGTCATTGGAAATGAGATCCTCGATGGCAATTTCACCTTCATCCGGCAAAATCGGACAGCGACGTGGGGTGGCATACTTCTCCTTAATCTCTAAAAGCTCTTCCTTGATGATCGCCAGGACGCGCTCTTCGCGGGCCAGAATATCGAGCAGGTCTTTAATCTCGGCGATGATGGCATCATACTCCGCCTTAATTTTGTCCTGCTCCATCGCAGTCAGCTGGTAAAGACGAAGTTCCAGGATCGCATTCACCTGACGGTCGGTGAAGACATACTTATCTCCCACGATGCTCGGCTGACTACGAATCAGCACGCCGAGAGCTTCCGCAACTGGAAGGTCGAAATGATAGGCCTTGATCTTTTGACGAGCCTCATCGCGATTTTTCGAATCACGGATCATCTTGATGAAGTCATCAAGGTGGCCAAGGGCAAGAAGGTAGGCTTCGAGATTTTCCGCACGTTCCTCGGCTTTCCTGAGAAGGTAACGGGTCCGCCGGATAATCACCTCGCGGCGGTGCTCGATAAAGCAATCGAGTGCATCAAGAAGGCCCAGCTGCTTCGGGCGACGTTCGTGAATCGCGAGCATATTGACCCCGAAGGAGGTCTCCATCGCAGTGAGTTTGAAGAGTTGGTTCACGACCACCTGAGGGCGGGCGTCGCGCTTCAGCGTGATTTCGATGCAGGTGTCATCGGCAGAGAGATCCCGCATTCCAGAAATATCGAGAAGGACTTTTTCACGGACCAACTCGGCAATACGAACCTGAAGCGTTGCCCGGTTAACGCCATGGGGGACCTGCTTGATGATGATCTGACTGGCACCGGTCTTACTCTCGGTGACCTCCATGACACCGCGCATTTTGATGCTTCCGCGCCCAGTTCTAAAGTAACTGTCGATCCCCTTGTAGCCGCGGATCTCACAGGCCGAGGCAAAGTCAGGCCCCTTGATATACTCCTTCATCTCCTCAATGGTGATGTAAGGATTATCAATGCGGGCACAAACCCCATCGATCACCTCACCCATATTATGGGAGGGAATATTGGTCGCCATGCCAACTGCAATACCGGTGCCGCCATTGACCAGGAGATTCGGAATGGCAGCCGGAAGAACGACAGGCTCCGTACTATTTTCATCGTACGTGGTTTGGTGATCCACGGTCTCCTTTTCGAGATCCGTCATCATCGCCGAGCCCATATGCGTGAGGCGGGCCTCGGTATAACGCATGGCAGCCGGGGCATCGCCCTCCACCGATCCGAAGTTACCCTGACCATCGACCAAAGTTTCCCGCATCGTCCATGGCTGAGCCATGTTAACGAGGGTCGGATAGATCGCGCCATCACCATGCGGGTGATATTTACCCATCGTCTCACCCACGATACGAGCACACTTCAAGTGCGCCTTCGATGCGGACAACGAGAGGTCATGGTGCATCGCGTAGAGAAGGCGACGCTGGGATGGCTTCAGCCCATCGCGGGCGTCCGGAAGGGCGCGGGAAATGATAACAGACATCGAGTAGTCCAAAAAGGACTTCGACATCTCATCGGCGACGTTGATGGATTCAACATAATCGCGCGGGGCATCAGGTTCTGGTGTGGTGTCGTCAGACATGAGAAATTTTTAGAGTGCTGCTAGGCGGAAGGGCGTGATTTAAACGTCAAGGTTTTGAACGTTGAGGGCGTTGTCTTCGATAAAGCGCTTTCGCGGCTCCACAACGTCACCCATCAACACGTCGAACATGGTCTCGGCTTCAAGGCGGTTTTCATCGTCGAATTGAACACGAAGAAGCTGGCGAGTCTCCTTGTCCATCGTAGTTTGGTAAAGCTCCTTGGCATTCATTTCACCCAGTCCCTTGAATCGCTGAATTCGCATGCCTTTTTTACCGATTTCTAGAACGCGGCCCAGGATTTCAAAAAGGCTAAAAACCGGAGTGATGACCTCATTGTCACCATGACCCTCCACCAGTTCATAGATGGGTTCATCATCGGAGAAGAAGGGCTCACTCTGCACTCCGAATTCAGCGAGTCGTTCGAGAAGTTTTGAGATGCCGATGGCCTCACCAAGTTCACGGCGGACGGCGCGACGCATCTTGCCCTCGTATTTTTCTTTAAACGCAGCGTCTTCCTCTTCGGTGATTTCCTCATGAAAAAGGCGCAGGTCGCGATTTTCTGCGGCAAATGCCCGCACCTCGTCTTCGGTTCTGAAATATCTCACCTCTTCCTCATTCCCCGTGCGCACGCGGATCATGTAGGTTGGCAATTTGTTCCCATCACGCGCGGCAAGGAGGTCCTTGAACTTACCACCATGGCCTTCGAGAGTACGGACAAATGTCTGCAGCTTGGCGAGAGTGGCGAGAACGCCCTGGAGGAGATCGGAATCGACTCCATCTTTTTCACCCGGCTGGCGAAGAATAACGTCATCTGAACCAAGCTCGATGAGGATCTTATTCATCGCAGGATCGTCAGCGACGTATTCCTCCCGCTTCTTACGGGTGATTTTATAAAGAGGCGGTTGCGCAATATAAAGATATCCGGCTTTCACCATCTCCGGCATGTGTCGGCAGAAGAAGGTAAGAAGCAGCGTACGGATGTGGGCTCCATCGACATCAGCATCGGTCATAATGATGATTTTGTGGTAACGGACTTTCTCGATATCGAAAGCTCCCTCCTGATCCCCTTCGCCGATGCCGGCACCGATGGCCGTGATCATGGCTTGAATTTCCTTATTTTGCAGAGCTCTGTGGAGGCGAGCCTTTTCTACGTTGATGACCTTGCCTCGGAGCGGAAGAATTGCCTGAGTGGTCCGGTCACGGCCTGACTTTGCAGAACCGCCGGCGGAGTCACCCTCCACAATAAAGATTTCAGACTTTTTGGGGTCACGTTCAGAGCAATCGGCCAGCTTTCCGGGTAAGCCGCCACCAGAAAGAACAGACTTTCGGACCGTTTCACGGGCTTTCCGGGCCGCTTCACGGGCACGGGCGGCATTAACCGCCTTATCAATGACCGTCTTGGCGAGGTTGGGATTCTCTTCAAAGTAATTTTGCAGTCCCTCGTAAACGACAGAGCTGACGACACCTTCAATCTCGGTATTGACGAGTTTATCTTTCGTCTGTGAGCTGAAGCGTGGATTCGGCATCTTGACGCTAATCACACAGACGATGCCCTCGCGGACATCATCTCCACTGAGCGGAGGATCTTTGTCTTTGAGAATTTTGTTGGCCTTCGCGTATTGATTGATGGAGCGGGTCAGGGCACCCCGAAATCCAGTCAAGTGCGTGCCTCCGTCCGCATTCGGAATGCTATTGGCGAAACAAAGAATCTGGTCGTTATAGGAATCATTGTATTGGAAGACACAATCGACGAAGACGTCATCCTCCATCACCTTGCCATCGTAATCGATCTCAACCTTACGCTTACCCTTGAGGAGGACAGGATCTGCATGGACGAGGGTTTTATTTTCGCCCAACTGCTCAACGAATTCCTCGATGCCACGGGCGTAGTAGAAGGTTTCCTTCTCCGCTGAATCTGCGCGTACATCTTCCAGATTAATCGTCAAACCGGGATTCAAGAAGGCTAGTTCGCGAAGTCTTTTCGCCAGACGATCAAACTGAAAAAAGATGGTGTCGGTGAAAATCGTGGCGTCCGGGAAGAAGGTAATCTTGGTCCCGGTTTCTCCCGCAGGAGCATCACCGATAACTTTAAGTTCCTGAGTCGTCTTACCACGCTCAAATTTGATCTGGTGAACCTTCTCTTCACGGGTCACCTCGGCGATAAACCAGTCCGAGAGAGCATTGACACACTTGGCACCGACTCCATGGAGACCGCCGGAATACTTGTAAGCTCCCTGGCCAAACTTTCCTCCAGCGTGGAGACTGGTCAGAACGAGTTCAATCGCCGGGATCCCGAATTTCGGATGGGTATCGACTGGAATGCCACGTCCGTCATCGGTCACCGAGCAGGATCCATCTTCGTTAATCGAAATATCGATGGTTTTGCAGTAGCCCGCGAGATGCTCGTCAATCGAGTTATCGAGAACCTCAAAAACACAGTGGTGGAGACCGCGTTCATCGGGGTCGCCAATATACATTCCGGGGCGCTTTCGGACCGCGTCAAGACCCTCGAGCTTGTCGATCTGTCCGGCACCATATTCCTGATCACCGGAGACTCCCACTTCATCGATTTCGACCTCGGTATTTTCCTCTGACATTAGGGGGGAATTGTCAGAAATTCGAAGGGTCTCGACAAGGTTGTTTCGACGAAATTAAGAAATATCCAAAGGCTCCGAAAAACAGCAAAACGCCTAATCCCCGGCCTGATTTTTCAACCACCAGGTCACGGTAAGTATGAGCCCCAATACCACCAATCCCGCGATCAATATTTTCACCAGCGCAGGTGCCTCCGGGCGAGGAACTCGCACCTCCGGTGGCGGGCCTGGAACACGCTTGGAAGACTCTGCCTTATTCGGCGTTTCAGATAAATTAGAATGGCCGGATGAAGCATCCAAAGCCTGGCTCGAAGGATCTCCTTTCGCCTTGTTCCGCGCAGCAAATATGTCCGGTGCCGTAACCTCGCCCCCGCAGGAAGGACAGGGGCCAGTTGTTCCCGCCAACGAATCATCCACCGTTAGCAAAACACGGCAATGATCGCATTCGAAGTGAATCACCTCATCCGCTTTTCTGCCGTCTTCAGTCATGGGAACATATTAACAAATGAAAAAAGGAGGCCAACCTCTGATTACTGGAACCCGAGGAGTTCGCGCTGCCACTTGAGGAGAACCTCCTCAGGAGCTACTCGTTCACCAATAACCTGCTCCATTACTGCCCTCGAAGCAATCACCGAAGGATCAATTTCCAGACCAGCAGCGATGTCGTTCCTTCTCTTCAACTCTTCCTTCAGACGAGCTTCAAAGGTCTCATCCCTTCGATGACGCTCCCGGGGCGGACGCTTCGGCCACTCGTTCTCGGGAACCTGCTCTGCCTCCTGAATATTCTCCAACAGCCGTTGCTTTCGATCGGCTCGCATCTTCGGTGACAAAGAAAGCTTTTTCCCGTCGGCAAGTGCATGAGCCCATTCGATGAGAATCTTATTTGTAGCCACCATAAAGCTGGGGCGATTCCAGGTCGCAGCCTCACCATCACGCCATTCCCAGATCGCCTTGAGATAAACCAAGCCCCTGGGTGAAAGCTTCCCACAACCGCCAATCCGCCAGTTTTCTTTTTCGAGGGATTCGCGATTCAAAACCCGATCCTGAGCAGCCTGACATGATTCCAGAAACCAATCGTGCCGTCCCAGATCGCTCAATTTTTGCTCCACCTCAGTAGCGAGAGGAAGAAGATACCGAACATCATTGCGAGCATATTCCAGCATCTTAGGGCTAAGGGGACGCTTTCCCCAATCCGCCTTCTGGGAACTTTTTGAAAGCTCCACCTCAAAATACTGCTCGACCAAACTGGCGTATCCAAAACGCTCGTGCCCAAGTAACTGGGCAGCAATTTGAGTGTCATAGAGAACAGGCGGAACCAGCTCCCACTCACGGAGCATCAAAGACATATCGTAATCAGCTCCGTGCATCCAGATACGGGCAGTCTTCAACCACTCAACCAGAGGTTCCATTGACTCCCCCGAGAGAGGGTCAACTAGGTGAACTTCATCACCGAAGCAGATCTGAATAAGACAAATTCGTTCGGCATAGCGATAGAGGCTATCAGCCTCCAGATCAAGGCCCACCATGCCATAACCGATAGGGAGAGCCTTAATCAGAGGCTTAAGAGTGGAATACTGTGGGGGGGAGGACATAAACGAAATCAAAAGGGCAGGAGCGTTCACTCCTGCCCTTGTAAGAATGTTAGCGGATCGTGAACAAACCTGCGATCCGCGCAATCAAAACCTATTCCATACGGGACAACACTCGGAAGAAGGTTTTGGGAGCACCCGGAGTTGATATGATCGGAATCTGATAAATTTCCACTTCGCCTTCGGTTCGCACCATTTCAGCCCGGGTCGTCGGGATCCAGTTATCTTCAGTCAAGTCAGTCGATTCCTGAGCCTCAAGAGTGATTCCAATCAGTGAAGGATTCAGACCATATTCGATAACCTGGTCACCACTATCAGTGGTGACCAATTTTGGAAGATAGCGGGGAATATCAGGAGTGTTGACCAAACCACCAAAGGCGACCTCAAGTTGGTTGGAGTAACCATCCCCATCTTCGTCCCCGTAAATCCCGGATTCAAGCCCCTCAAGAAGAGCCGCTGCCGAGCCGTCCGCGACATAGGAAATGTTGTCAAGTAAGACACTGTCGAAGTCAAAGATTCCAAGAGCTGAAAATGAGAGACCTCCAGATCCACGAAAATCCTTACGATAGCGTAGCTCAATGTAGTGTCGTCCCTCATTAATCCTATCAGAAACGGCAATCAGTGGAGAACCTGATTCACCATTCACAGAAGTGCGAACTACTCCGTCCACGAGGAACTCGAATACGTCACCCGCCTGGGCATAATTGAACCCAGTGCAACTGAACGTTCCAGGGCCCTCGACCCATCCAGACATCGAAACGGTTTGGCCGTTTCCAATAGCAGAGGATCTCAAAAGCCTACGAATGTTGCTGGTTTCAGACGGGGTTCCACCAGGAAAATCAAGCGGTAACCACTGAGCACGGCTATCAACCGTGAAATCGAAACCGGTGATATTAGCTGCCTCAATGACATCAGCACGGAATTTTTCCTGATCCACCAGCCTGATGTTGTCAACCAAGCCACGATCCTCACCAACAGAGTTGGCAGGAACTTTGGTTAGATCAAAAGCGTCCTTGGAGTAAATCCAACGGACCGAATTAGATTCTGCGGGTAGCTCTACTGCCATGGTAGCCCATTCTCGGTCACCACTAATGAAGGCGTCCCAGAACTGAGGGACATCTCCTCCTTGATTGAAGTAAAGCCGGTCAGCTCCTTCTTCGGAGGAAGTTTTCCAATCGAAAATGATCACACGACGACCAATGTTGTCGAATCCGAAGATCGATTGGCGGTTGTCACCCAATGAATCAGCACTTCGAGCTGCGACTTTCTGGTCGTCCGGGACACCTGGATCATTGGTATCGACGAATTCGAAGTCCCAGGGTCTATCCCCGTCTGTGACAGCAGGGAAATCCGGGAGCCCCAGAGCATCGCCGAGAGCGAGCGCCGTTGGGCTAACAACCAAGGCAATAGTCGGAGTTGCGATTCCACCGTCACCAACGAGACTCAGCGGAATCTGGAAGACGCCGGGCTCGGGGGAGGCACCCGAAATGATCAAGGTATCAGGGTCATAGGTGATTCCCTCAGGGAGATCACCAACAGTGATCGAGTTAGCACCGACCGCATCGATTCGGTAGGAAAACTCTGCTCCTTGATTCACCGTGATGAGACGATTACTTGCGAGAAGCGGAGCCTGACTTACCACTGCACCAGGATCAGGCGTGCCATGAATGATCAATGTGGCACTGTTAAAGAGAGCAGCATTGCCAGTGATTCGGTCGGTGGCTTGCACCACCCAGGTTCCAGCACTTCCCTCACCCCAGTTGCGGACTGTCATGAAGGCAAAGTTGACAATACTTTGTTCATCATTCGCCTCATCCACTTCCTGAAGAATGCTTTGAGTTCCATTCGGCGAGATTAGAACAATCTCAAGATCACTGCGTCTTTCGGTGATGATGGAAGCCACTAACTGGACATGCTCGACCCGAAGATTTTCGAACTCGTTGCCTTGTGAATCCTGGGTCATATCGAATTCGGCAAGGTAACCGGTACCACCGTCATCAGGAATGATGCCAGTTGGTTCGTTAGGATCAGTAGTTTCAGGATTAAAGAAAATAGTCTTACGCTGAAGAGGAGCTTTTGCCCCGAGAGGACGATTAAATTCATCCTCATTATCAACAGCGCGATTGGAGGCTGCCAGCACAGCGGAGCGGGCATTTACCAGTCCCGCCCCATATTTATGGTTGAAGGAAAGGTTCGCCGCGTTGGTGACCCAATCTCCATCCTGAGGATCAATGAGTGTTGAGTTACGAATAAGAATGTCCTGAACGTCCCGTTCGGTCAAAGCAGGATTGACTTCAAGCATCATTGCGATGACTCCTGAAACCATTGGCGCAGAAGCAGAAGTTCCACCAAAATCAGCGATATACTCTGAAACCCTGAAATCCATATCGTCATTATCCTGTTCAACAGAGAAAGAGGTGGTCAGGATTCCTTGTCCTCCGCCATCGGAGAGACCGCAGACCACAAGGTTCGCCCCATTTTCCGAAAAGCCAGCTTGCCTGCCGGTATCACTCACTGCTCCGACCGCAATGGTGTAGGGAGAATTGGCATATCCGTCGTAGTTGGAGTTATCGTTAATCTCTCCTCCATTGCCAGCAGCCCAAACAAAGATGGAGCCCAGTCCACCACGACCATTGGTTGCTCCATCTTCAAGAGCTGCCAACGCAAGACTTCCGGGAAGCTCAAGTGCCAAGGTGCTGTCTGAAGGTCCCCAGCTATTGTTATAAACAGAGATCGCATTGTTGTCGAAAAGGAAGGCTTGGGCTTCCTGTGAGTCATCCACGGGACCAGCAATCAACCTGATACCTGAGAGGGTGGCGTCTGGAGCGACACCGGTGATGCCGATCGTCTCCATGATCATCGGGTCCGGGTCCTCATTATCAATGGCAGCCGCAATAATTCCTGCGACAGCGGTTCCATGGGTGTCGTCAATATTGAACGAAGTCGGATCATCCAACTCCCCACCATTGAGGTTTAGGTGCGCTCCACCAGTGTTGGTTAGGAGATCTTCGTGATCAGTGGCAAGGCCATCATCAACAACCGCGACAGTGACACCCTCTCCGGTGGCAAGATCCAGAGCAGTCTCGTAATTGAGATCGATTCCCACCAGACCACCATTGGCACCCGTATTGTTCAGATACCACTGGTAGGCTTCGGGTGCGGTTTCCTCTCCGATGCGACCACCGGGAGCATAAAACGGATCAGTCGGAACTCGCTTCTTGAAGCGCTTTCGCGCGAGGAGTGGTTCAACCTCCATAATAGCAGGGTCTGCAAGAACATTGCTTAACTGCGAAAGAACCCGCCCAGCTGATTCTTCCTCACAGATAGCAATATTGCCACCGGGGTAAGCCAGCTCAATGGACCCAATGCCACAGCGATTCTTCACGGCCTCGAGATCGGCACCTTCTTTGAGTGTGACGACATATTTATTCCGGAGAATTCGTCGTGAGTCCTCGTCCCCCATCTTTCCCGTTGGGTAAAAGACGAGGTAGCGTTCCTCATCAGGATCGGAAGCTTGCCGAACCACGGCAGCAGCCGATCCAGCGGCCACAGGTTCAACAAGGAGACGACCAGTCTCATCCATCCGGCAGATTTCGTGAATGCAGAGATCAAGGTCCAACTGACGCCCGCTCTGGATGAACTGGTGGGACCCGGAGGCTTCCGGAGCGGATTCTACCAGGGTTGCTGCAGATTGCCCGGAAGCGATCGCCGAGGAGGCGAGCAGCGAGAGGAGAATGAACTGAGAATTTTTCATAGGGAAACGATAGGAAAGGTGTGGTGTGGTTGGCAACCTGGCAAGGGAGCCTGGAAATTAGTCATTTTGGACGAAGCGGACACGAAGGAGGCAGCTGGTGACATCTGACTCACGGCGACTGATTACTTGAATCACATCGTTATTATCGAGCTGAACGAACCAAACAGGGTCGTTGCGAGTAATGGTGATCCAAGTCTCCAAATCAAAGGAATACTGGATTTGGTATGTTAGGCTGGAACCGATATTGGGACGCTTTGGAACTCTAAGAACACACTGATTGGTGAATGGGTCCAAGGTTGGAGTGATGTTAGGGACATCAGCAGGATCCAGCAGATCGGTTTGGAGGCCGAATTCCTGTAAATTTGTAAATCCATCCCCGTCAAAGTCGGAACCTGGCTCAACGAGAAAATCGTCAGTTCCGGCTGGGAAGGCCGCACGCTGGAATCCAGCATAGGTGTCAATAAGATCCACATCCCAACGGAAGAAGCGGCGGGAGATATCAGCAATGATATTGTTGCCGTTGTTACGCCGATGCTCGACCTCAATGTAAAGCTCGCGGCCTGGCTGGAAGAAATCTGGTCCAAGTTCATAGCCAGTGGCAATCCCCAGCCCGTTGCTGCCAATCAGCTGCGGAAAGTCCCGGTTAATGGCATCCGGGAAAGGAGGGAAGACGATCAAGTCAGTGGCTCGTTCCCGAACAGCAAAAAACGTCCGATCTCCATTAACGAAGGTTGAAGGGTTCAAGCCCTCCCATTGGAAATCAAAGACCAGGCGAGGATCAAACTCCATTCGGTCACCACGCCAGCGGTCGTCGTTTGTCACGCGGAAATCATTGCCGATCGAAATGCCGCTACTGGAAACACTGCTTCCACCAGGTCCAGGGAAAGCTTCCACCATCTCACGATGGCCAACCTGCATGAAAAAGTTTCTAGGAGCATTTGCATCAGATCCTAGGGCTGGAAATTTAAATTGGTAGACGCCCGGGACGATTTCTTCCCGGTGGCGAAGCAATTCATTATCGTTGTAAGGACGGCTGGAATTGTATCGAGTAATCTCGTAGCCCAAACCATTTATCGGATCATTCACTTGATCGAAGAATACTACGACACTGGTGTCGATCCAGTTGAAGCCACCGAGCGGCCTTGGGAGGTCCGATTGAGGAGCAGCAAAAAGCTCGACGAGATTGGTCTGAAATGGCTCAACAGCAACGGCTCGCTGAGGCTGTGTAATCGAAAAATACTGAGCGGTGTCCCGCAATCCATCCTCATCAATGTCACCCTGGGTGATTAAACCGGTGGTTCCGGACGGGCAGGCTATATTTGGTGCCACAAACTGAAACCCTCCGTTGAAAGCGCATCCCAGGACACCGAAGGAACCGTCATTCAAGGCAATATTCCAGCTTCCGCCAAGATAGATAGAATCCTCGGGACCGACTTGTTGGAAATTTTTAATGTCGGCGAAGCGGAGCTGGGCCTGGCCTTGCGCCACCAGAGTCGAGAGGGTGAAGGCGCCCATGAGCGCGGCAGTAGATTTTGCGAGGTTCATTATCGAAGGTGTTGTCAATGCATATACATGGTATTCCACAGCACCTCAACCAAAAATTCCCTCTTTTAAAAAAGAGTGAACCAATTGAGGAAAAATCGAGGAATCAGAGTGTGCGATTTGGGAGACTAGCGGGGAAGGAATCGAGGCGACAAGCCCAAAATCAGCGCATACCTTGTAAAAGTAGCTCGGTATTGGTTTTGGTCCGGGCAAGATTTTTTAGAAGAGTTTCAATCGCCTCCCCAATTGGAAGACTCGCCAGATGCCTCCGAATCTCCTGCACACGGGGCAATTCATCCGCATGGTAGAGACGATCATCATTCCTGGTGCCACTCTGCGGGATGTGGATCGCCGGGTAGATCCGCTGCTCCGCCAATTCGCGATCCAACCTGACTTCCATATTTCCCGTGCCTTTCAGCTCCTCGAAAATAACATCGTCCATCCGGCTTTCAGTCTCGATAAGGCAGGTTGCCAGGATGGTCAGGCTGCCACCTTCCTCGATGTTTCGGGCCGCGCCAAAAAACTTCCGACACTCGGTGATCGCCTTGGGGCTGATACCCCCGGAACCAATCGGGCCACCCCGGACGGCATTATTGTAGCCCCTTGCCAGTCGAGTCAGGCTATCGAGCAGAATGACGACATCCCTCCCCTGCTCCACCAGGCGGCGACAGCGCTCCAGGACGATATTGGCGACCTCAGCGTGACGCCTTGAAGGCTCGTCAAAGGTCGAGGCAAAGACATTCCGCCCGACCATCTCCTCAAAGTCCGTCACTTCCTCCGGTCTCTCATCCAGCAGGAGAACCACCAACTCCGCTTCCGGATGGTTTATCTGAATCGAACTCGCAATCTGCTTCAGGAGGATCGTCTTACCACCTCTCGGAGGGGCGACAATGAGTCCCCGCTGTCCTTTTCCGAGCGGCGCCACGAGATCCACTACGCGGGTCGCGATTCCTGCACCGTCATCCTTTCCTTCGAGCACAAAGCGCTCCTCAGGAAAGAGTGAGGTTAAATCATCAAAGTGCCGTTTCTGCTGGTAGTCGGCCAATGGCACCCCGTCGATCTCCAGCACCTCTCCGACGGACAGATACTTATCTCGGTCTCGTGGTTCACGAATGACCACCTTAAGCTTCTGCCCCTCACGGAGTTCCAGATCCCGCAGTATCTCAGCCGGGACGTAGAGGTCGTCCGGCGATGCCCGAAAGCTCCGCGCCTCTTCACGCAGCATTCCAAAATTTCCTTTCGCCAGCTCAAAAACTCCCTCCCCCACAATACGGGTCCCATGAGTCGCGTAGCAAGCCAGCACCGTATAAACGAGCTGCGCCCGCGTCACCTGATTGGGAATGCGCACCGGCAATCGCTCCACCTCATCATAAAGGGCAGCCAGAGCCTCCTCGCGGAAATCATTCAAGTCCACCTCATCCGGCACTTCAGGCGGGGGTGGCGGCGGAGTCTGCTCCTTCGGAACTCTAGGCTCCCTGCGGGCCTTTTGCTTCACTGGCTCATCCTGCTCCTTCTCTTCCTCCGAATCCTCTGACCGACGCTTGCGAGACTCTTGTTTTTTTGGAGGAGCACTCTCCTCAACCACTACGATCGCCTCCTCGGTAATAGGCTTCGCATCTCCACTCTCCACATTCGATTTTGCGGCCTCCGCCGCGATTCGGGCTTTCTCCGCTGCTGCCTGTGCGATTTCCAGAGCCTTCTGGGCCGCCAGAGCGGCCTTCTGCGCTGCAATCTCTGCCGCTGCTAATTCTTCCTCCGGATTCACCTCGACCACCGGTTCGGTAGGAGCATCTCCGAGAGGTAACTCCAACTCCTCCTCCCTAACCGTCTTCGCGGATTTCCTGGCCGCTTTTTTAGCAGCCTTTTTCGCCGCTTTCTTTGCAGTCTTCTTCGCTGCCTTTTTCACGGATTTCTTAGCCGCTTTTTTCGCGGCCTTCTTCACCGTCTTCTTCGCAGCAGGTGGGCTTGGTTCGGCGGATTTCAGGGATTCCTCGTTTTCTTCGAGGGGCTCGTGGGACTCTGGGTGGTCGTTCATTCGGTTGAAAGGGTGTCAAGGAATCGAGAAAGCTGTCTCCGCAAGATGGCAGGCGGCCCTTCGTTCCAAAAGACGACATCTGCCAGATTCACCTTCTCCATAATGGGAAGTTGCGCCCGGAGGATCGATGAGATCATCGAATCGTCGAAGTGACTTCGGGACTTGAGGCGGGCCCGCTGGGTCGCCGGAGAAGTGGCCACCACCAGATTGAGCTCCTGCCCGAAGTCAAAACCGCCCTCGAAGAGGAGCGGAACATCAGCAACAAACAAGGTCGTCGCGCTGTTTGTAAGACATTCCTCCCGTTTCTCAAGACATTCCTTCCGCACCAGCGGGTGGAGGACCCCCTCCAATTTCTGACGCCGGACCGAATCCTCAAAGACAAGCTCCCGAAGCCGCCCTCGATCCAACTCCCCATTCTCAAGTATGATCGATTGTCCCAACTTCTCCGAGATCTCTTCAAGGACCTCCTTCTCCCCAAGCAGCCCCTTCACCCCGAGATCACAATCATAGAATCCCAATCCGGGCATGAGCTCGGCAAGGTAGCGACTCGCCGTCGATTTCCCCGTTGCGATTCCTCCCGTGAGAGCCAGCGTTTTCATAGGCACAGATTGGCTCAATCTCACCCTCAAGGGCACAAAAAAGCGGAATCTGATTTCTCAGATCCCGCTTTGAAGAATGGTTGACGAGCCTTACTTCAGAGGAAGCACGGTGCCTTCGGCGACTCCAGGAGTATCCAGAAAGGCATCCGCAGGTGCAGAGCTCCGGCTGGCGGAGTTTACCTTACGTCCAGTGGCATCAATGATCTCAGCAGTCACGAAGATGATGAGGTTACTCTTGATGTGATTCTGGGCCTTGGTCTGGAAGAGGCGACCGACGAAGGGAAGGTCACCAAGAATGGGGACTTTATCCTCCACGGACTGCACATCTTCACGCATCAGACCACCGACTGCGACGGTGTATCCGTCATAGATGGTGAGACCGGTCTTGACCTTGCGGACGGAGAACACGGGCATCTCGATACGGTTTTCGGTGATCACGATCTGCACGGGGTTACCGAGAGCGTCCGTAGCCGGAGCAGTGATCGGCGAGCCGTAGTTAATGAACCCCTCAAACTCAACGATGGTCGGAGTGAAGCGAAGCTCGATGATGCTGTCATTGGCATCAATCTGGGCTTCCACCTCAAGCGTGACACCGGTGTTTTTGGTATCGAAGGCCGAAGGAGTGGCAGGAGTGACCGGGAATCCGGCTCCGCCGCCGCCACCGACGAGGTTTCCGCCGCCGCCGCCGATGTTACCACCGACCTGGTTAGGCAGTTCGGGGGGCTCATATTCGGTGGGGTAGATAAACTCACGAATGATCTCGATGGTCGCACTCTGACCGGGAAGGGCCACCACGCTCGGAGCGGTCATGACGTCCGCCCCCCTTTTCTGGGAGAGCCCACGCATGATCATCTGGACCTGGCCGCTGTTGAAGAGACCAGTGAGCGAGAGGATGCCGGGAGCCACGCTGGTGGCCTGGGCAGTCCGCTGCGGGTTATTGAGGATCGCATCGATGCTGTTCCGGCTCACGGCAGCGGCTCCGGAACGAAGTCCGCCGGTCACGAGGTTGGAAACAGACTGCGAAGGAGAGGCCGGAATGCCAGGAATGGTGACACGGTCAACCGTTCCGATAAAGTCAGCGTTAGTGCGGTTCGTTCCACTACCCACAGTGCCACCTCCGAGGAAGTAGTTACTACCGAAACCAAAGGGAGTAGCAATCCAGTCAAAGCCGAGTTCCTCGCCATTTTCCTGAGAGACCTCGACGAACTTGGTCATGACGCGAATCTGACGAGGCTGGTTGTTCTCGGATGCTTTCACAATACCATCGATCAGCTCGAGATTAGTCGGGCTATTACGAACGATCAGCGTGCTGGAAGCGGCAAGGAAACTAGCAGAAGCTCCCGGAGGGAAAGCCACACCGTTATTCCTAAGAAGCTCGGTGATCGACTTCTGAGGTTGAATACCACCGGGTTCGTCACTACCACCGGTGTCGAATGGGTCGGGCTCGGTACCCCCACCGCCGCCGCCGTTGTCGGCTGCGCTAATGAAGGTTCGGAAAGTGGGAGGAACAGTCCAGCGACGCTGAACGATTTCTGCGTCACCCCCAGCATTCAGCGGGAGGATGTTCACGGCGAACTCATCAACCTTGTAACGAAGCTGAGCTTCGTCACAAATATACTGGAGAGCGACCCGAATGGGAACATTCTTCAGACTAATCTTTTTGATGAGAATGGCATTGGGATCTGCAGCATCTCCGAGACCCTCCTCGGCCTCGAGATCATCTCCGTCAACCTCACCACCATTTTCTCCAACGATCTTTGGAGTCCGGACCACGAAGTTGATCCCTTTTTGGCTGGGATCGTTCTCGGTATTATCCAGCTCGATAGAGCGGAGACGAAGAAGATCAATGGCCTCCTCAACGGTCGAATTATTGAGATTCAACTCGGGAATGATGAGCTGATTCAGCTTCGCGGTGATTGTTTGGGCACCGATATCGGAAGAACCACCTGTGGTTGGGCCGAAGTCATTGTCAATCCCGACAGGCGGAACGGCGAGTTCCCAAGCCTTGTCGACCTGCATCAGCATGTTGGCACGAGTCTGATCATAGGCCGCGCGGTAGTAATCTGCCTTAATGGAGTCACAACGCTCCATCCAACGGCGAGCAGCCTTGTTGTATGGGTCGATGCGAAGAACGTTTTTGAACTCTTCCTCTGCCTTATCATAGAGGCCGAGGTCGTAGTAGCCTTCGCCCTTGTAGAGGAAGCGGCGGACCTTATCGACATTCGCACTGTGCTCAGGAGTCAGGGAAGCATTGGTGCGGATAGGGTCATCGAGATACTCGAGGCCCTTCTTGGCGTTCATGTTACCGGGGTCGAGCTTTTCGACGTCGGTGAGGAGCTCGCGCGCTTCGTCATACTTGCCGAGTCGGCGATGCTTCTGCGAGAGG
>CALBVA010000155.1 GCA_937969125.1 uncultured Verrucomicrobiales bacterium
TGGGCCGTAACCCCAAGACCGGTGAAGCAATGAAGATCGCGGCCTCCAAGTCCGTCGGCTTCAAGCCCTCCACCGTGCTCAAGAAGTCCCTCTAATTACCCCTGCCGGGTCCTTAGACTTCTTATAACACACAAATAGATCAGCCCGGTGGTTCACCCCACCGGGCTTTTTTTGTCCCAGCGGGGGAGTGAACAGTTCGCTGTAGAACTATGCCTTGCAGGTCCTGGCGACGGTTCACGGTTCACGGTTCACTTCAAACCCCTTCAAAAACCGCTTCTGCAAGGGGGTGAGGAGAAAGGGAAACCAGTGGGCGAGGAGCCAGTAGTAGCGGGCTTTGAAAGGAGGGTAGAAGATGTTCTTTTTTCCCCGGCAGAGGCCTTTGAGAATGACATCCGCGACCATGAGAGCGGAGCTTTGGCAGAGCGAGTGGGCGCGGGTGACTGTGGCTGGATCGCCGGTGACAATGCGTTTTCTCTGCAGCAGATCCGGGGGGAAATATCCCGGAAGGGCCAGGGTGACACTGACTCCGTGGTGACTCGCTTCTGCCTGGAGGGAGCGATGGAGTCCGAGGATGAAGCCCTTCGAGGTGGCAAAGGGGGCGGCACCGACTTCGCCGGTTTCGGCGATAATGGAACCCATATTCAGAATTTTCCCGCTGCCGCGTGCGACCATCGTGGGATAGATCAGCTCGATGGCATTGACGGTACCGGTAACATTCACCCCGAGAACTTCGTGCCAGTGTTTGACGCGAATGTCGGCGGCCTTTCCGATGACGGTGATGCCGGCTGCATTGATGAGTCCATCGATCTTCCCCTCTTTCGCGATGATCTCATCGACGACCCGGATAAAGGCCAGTCGGTCGGTGATATCCAGAACGGTGGGGTGGACGGTTTCGGAGCAGCCTTCGCTGAGAGATTGGAGGTCTTCGCCCTCGAGATCACAGGGATAGATTGTGGCACCGGATTTCCTGAGGGAGCGAGCCAGGGCCAGGCCGATGCCGGATCCCGCCCCAGTGATGAGGATGACTTCGCCAAGCAGAGAGGCTTTGGTTTTAGCGGGCGTTTTCATTTTTCGACCCCGAGGGAGCGGAACATTTGCCCGAAGTATCGCCGGGAGGTTGAGGGAATGTGGCGGAAGATGAAGATGAGGAGGCGGATGCTGTTTGGCGTCACCACGAAGGTCTTTCCGCGTTCGATTTTCCGAACGATGGTGGTGGCCACGCGGCGAGGGCTGGAGATGGGGACCCGGAGGGAGAGGGCACACTGGCGAGTCTGCTGCCGGGTGACTCCGCGCAGGATGAAGTTTTCAAAGAGGGGAGTGTCCACAAAGCCAGGCGAGACGTAGTGGAGTCCCACGCCGCTTCGCTTCGCTTCCGGCAAGAGTGAGCGCCAAGCCGCATGAATCGCGGTCTTGGTGGCGCAGTAGGGTGTCGCCATGGGGTAGCCGGAGTTCACGCTGATGGATCCGAATAGTACGACGCGTCCCGTACTTCGGGCGATCATTTCCGGGAAGACGGTGGCGAGGATATCGGCGGCGGTGAGAAGATTGACCCGGTAGATCTCCTCCCAGTCCCCGGCGGTGGTATTGTGGACTGCACCGACGGACATGCGGACGGCGCAGTGATATACTTGATCGATCCGGATGTCCTGGGCGGCCAGTTCATCAAAGAAGCCAGGCCAGGCGTGCTCGCGGCGTAAGTCGATAGGGCGGACGGTGGCCTGGGCTCCGGTTTCGCGGAGGGCAGTGGCTACTTTTTCCAGCTCCGGAACGCGCCGTGCGAGAAGAAAGAAATGCCGCCCGGGACCGGCGAGGGTGAGGGCGATTTCCTTTCCGATGCCGGAGTTGGCACCTGTGATGACGATGACCTCTGCCATACCGGTGAGGGGAGTGGGTGAGGAAAGCTAGAGTTGTCGCTTCCAGAAGGAGGCATTGGCAATGAGGTCTGAGGCGAGATGCCGCCAGGGATCTACCTGGATGCCGGGAGTCTGAATGGAGAGGCCCAGGCGTAGGGTTCCGGATTCTGCAGAGTCGCTGTTGATGGTTAATTGGCCTCCGTGGTGGTGCCAGTTTAGAATGGCGGCGGTGAGATTCAGGCAGGGTTGGGCATCCGAGATGGCGGTTGGTTGACTGGAGAAAAGGGGCCGCAGGGCGTGGCGGACGGGGAGGTCGGAAAGATGAAGTTCCGGACCGGTGGGCGAATGGTGCAGGTGAATCTGATCAGTCGCAGAGAGGGTGGCGGCGAGCCCCTGGATGAGGCGGTCGACCAGGGGTCCGAGAACGGTGATGGGACCGGGTAGGGTCTGCTGCTTTCCTTCCCCGGCGTGCACGGTGAGGCGGGGCTGATTAGTAGAGAGGTAGTTGAAAATTTCATCGACGGGCAGGGTCTGGCGTGGATCGAGCTCGTCACCTTTAGTGACGTGGCCGGGGAGGGCGGCATTGGCGAGATCCAGAAACTGGCGGTGGTTCTGATAGACGGCTTCCCATTGTGCGGGGGCGGGGGGAGGGCCCTCATTTTGGCCAAGCTGGATGAGGGTGCCGATGGCAGGTGAGACATGGCGAAGGCCGGATTCCTTGAAAACTGCGAGGGCGGCAAGGGAGTGGACTCGCTCGATGGCGGCGAGGACTTCGACTCCGGCAACTTTTCGAGAGAGGAGGTCTTCTCGTTCCTTCTCGAGAAGGTAAACTTCCATGGCGCGCATCAGGGTGACTTCGAGTTCTGCGACGTCCCAGGGCTTGGTGATGTAGCGGTAGATGCCTCCGTTATTCACGGCATCGACAGCGGAATCGACGTCGGCATAGGCGGTGGAGAGGATGCGTTTGACAGAGGGCTTGAGGTGGGAGGCCTTGAGGAGAAACTCGGTGCCGGTCTCATTGGGCATGCGCTGGTCCGTGACGATGACGCCAATGTCGCGGTGCTTCTCCCGAAAGATTTCCATCCCTTGCAGTCCGTCATTGGCGGTGAGGATACGGAAGCGATTGGAGAAGAGGCGCTTGAAGTGTTTGCAGGTTTTCTCTTCGTCATCGACGAAGAGAATGGCTGGGAGTTCTTCTGGGGTTTGGGAGAGCATGGTTTTGGGAGTAGGAGAGGTGAGGCTCCGGGTTTATCAATCAATTATCTGGTCGATGTGCTTTGATTCATCAATTTTTTTTTGGGGGGGAGATGCGGGTCGTAAATCAGATATCTGCAGAGGGCGAGCACGGAAGTTGAATTTCAAAGGTGGTGCCTTGGTCCGGAGTGGAGGTGAGCTGGATGATGCCCTGGTGATCTTGGATGATTTTCATGGTGAGGCTGAGGCCGAGGCCCATTCCGATGCCCACATCTTTCGTGGTGAAGAAGGGATCAAAGATTTTTCTGCGAATTTCGTCCGGAATCCCGTGACCATTATCACTGAGAAGAATGCAGATGGTGTTTTCCTTAATGAGGGATGACTTGATGGAGATCTGGGGATCAGTCTGATCGGAGGTGGCGTGGACAGCGTTCTTGATGAGGTTGACGAAGACCTGGCAGAGTTGGTTGTCATTGCCCTGGACGAGGTGGTCCTCTGAGATCTGGAGTTCGAGGGAGATCTCGCCCAGTTCGGGTGCGAGGAAGCGGCGGGCATTTTCAATGACTTTATGGAGGCGGATGGGGGACTTCACCACTTCACCACCCCGGGTGAGGGCACGGAGGTCGGTGATGATATTGATGACACGAGTGAGGGCCTCGGAGAGGTCGCCAAGGGTTTCTTCATAGTCCTCAACTTCCGTTTTGGGAAGGTGGGTGCGGAAGGTTTTGAGGATGTGGAGGGCGGTGTTGGCGTAGTTCAGAGGGTTGTTAATCTCGTGAACGATACCGGCGCTCATTTCACCGAGGGAGGAGAGCTTTTCCGAGCGGACGAGTTCTTCTTCTTTCTCACGAAGCTGGACGAGGGCCTGACTGAGGTTCTGGTTGCTGGATTTGAGGTCGGTTTGGTATTCTTGGCTGAGTAGGAGGTTCTGGACACGGGCCAGAAGTTCGCTGGAGTAGAAGGGCTTTGTGAGGAAGTCATTGACCCCGGCCTCAAGCGCGGCGAGGCGGGGAGCATCACCGCCATGGGCGGTGACGAGGATGATGGGGATACGCTCGGTGGCAGGCTGGGAGCGGAGGATCCGGCAGACCTCAATGCCATCCAGTTCCGGCATCATGTAGTCCAGAATGATGAGGTGGGGCAGGTGCTCACGGGCTAGCTCCAGCCCTTCGCGACCATCGGCGGCTTCATGGACGAGGTGGCCGGTGAGGAAGGAGCTAAGGTATGAGCGCATGCTGGCCTCGTCATCGACAACGAGGATGCGGAATTTTTTAGCAGAGGTGGATTGGAATGAGGGGGAGAAGGGCGAGGTCTGAGGGTCGGGGGTATGCTCTCGGATACCGTGAGAGAGGGTGCCGTCCTGAAGAAAATCGAATGAATCGCCGAGTGGGGCGAGGGGCCCCGAGTTTTCAAGTCCGGGCTGGGGAGGGGAAATAGGGAGCGCGAGGGTGAAGGTGGTGCCTTCATCCGGAGCGGAGATGACGTAAAGCTGCCCCTCCATGCTCTCGGCCAGATTTTTGGCAAGAGCCAGGCCGATGCCTGCGCCGCGGGATTTTCGTTTGGTGGAGGAGTCCGCCTGCCAGAAGCGCTCGAAGATGTGGGGGAGTTCATCCTCGCTGAGACCGATTCCGTTGTCGGCGACGATGATGTTCAGGTTCCGGTCATCCTCGCGAAGTTTCAGGGTGACCTTCCCACCATCCGGGGTGAACTTCAGGGCATTGATGGCCAGATTGAGGAGAATTTTTTCCAGGCGGTCGCGGTCGAGTGCCTGGACGGAGTGCTCAGGGAGGTAGGCATTGACGGTGAAGGTGATTTTCTTCGTTTCGGCCATCGCGGCGAGGCTGCGGCGGATTCCTTCTGAGAATTCCGGGAGGTCGACGTTTTCGAGCCTAACAGGGAGGTCACCGGTCTCAAGGCGGGCGAGTTCAAGGAGGTCATTGATGAGCCGGAGGAGGCGGAAGCCATTTTCGGAGAGGGTCTCGATGTGGCTGCGGGCCTGGGGAAGATCTTTGAGGGCGGGAAGGGAGGTGAGCTGCTCAATCGGACCTAGGATGAGGGTGAGGGGGGTGCGGAGTTCGTGGGAGACATTGGCGAAGAAGCGGTTTTTTGCTTCGTCGAGGGCCTGGAGCTCGGCGTTGTTTGTTTGGAGGGTGAGGCGATTAGCCTCGAGTTCTTCCCGGAGATAGAACTCGCGTTGACGGAGGTTGTAGTAAAAGAGGCATCCGGAGGAGGTGAAGATGGCAGTGACGAAGAGGAAGTAGAGCTTGATGATGAGGTCTCCGGTCGGGCCGCCGAGATTCAAGAAGACGAGGGTATAGATCGCAATGACGACGGTGGAGTAGAGAAGACTATCGATGAACCTCCATCGGATGACGATGGCGGCAGCGACCATGACGAGGCTAAGGCCCTGCTGATAGGGAGAGAGAGGGTCATTGCCATGATAAATCATCCAGATCAGCATCATCGAGAGGATGGCTGCGACCAGGTGGCTGCAGAGGAGGAGTTTGGCGGGGGTGGGATTCCGGAGCGGGATTAGAAAAAGGCCGACGGCAATGGTTGCTGCGAGGCGCACCCAGAGAAAGAGAGTGAAGTGCTGTGGATAGATCCAGTAATCGAGAATGAGGCCAAGAGGAACAAGGAAGATGGCCATCTGGATGGCGCGCGCGCAGTTAAAGGCACGGACTTGCAGCTCCGCTTTCTCGAAGGCATCCTTCGAGCGGCGAAGTGGGCGGAATTTTTCGGGGGAGGACGATGGGGGAGCGGTAGGCAAGGATTTGAGCTTACTGGAAGTCTGTTTTAAGAAAAGTTCGTCTTTCAGGAAAGATTTGTTATAGCAAAGTGTAATAACAAAATTACGTTTCATGTCCTTACAAGCTTCCCCAAAGAAAAATCCACTCTCCCGGCAGGGTGAAAGAATCTACGATAGTTCAGGACGGGATATCATTGATCTCGCGGAGAGGGAGAGCTTCAACGTGTCAAAGGTGGCAGCGACCCTGGGCCTGACGGTTCGCGAATTTGAGGGAGCATTGGAAAGATGCGTGGGCATTCGGCCTAAGGAGCTTTTCAGAAATCATCGGGCGGTGATGGCACGGCGGATGATCCAGGAGGGCGATGACTTGAAGCAAATTGCTGAGAAGTTAGGATTCAGACACTACTCACATTTTGCGATGGAGGTGAAAGGATTTTATGGAATCCCTCCGGTCCAGCTTCAGACGATCGTGAGGGAGCGATGTCAGGAGGCTTAGTTCATTTTGAATTGAACCTTGTTTCGGCTCTGCCTACAAAGTTGGCATGGCTGGTGAGAAGCAAGGCTTGAGCGATTTTGAGAGCCAGGTCGTCGATTTTTTTTGCGACGGGGTAAAGCTTCTCGGGCTACCAAGGTCATTGGGTGAAATTTATGGGATTCTGTATATCTCACAGGAGCCCTTAGCGCTGGATGATCTGGTGGATCGATTGGGGATTAGCAAGGGATCTGCAAGCCAGGGCTTGCGGATGTTGAGGGATCTCGGAGCGGTGCGTGAGGCGGGCGCGGCGACGGGTCGGAAAAGCTATTATGAACCTGATGTAGAGCTGAAGCAATTGGCGGGAGGCTTTATTAAAGAGCAGGTCAGGCCTCATTTGGCCAGCGGCGACGAGAAGCTAAAAAACCTAAAGAATATGGTGAAGGAGATGCCGGGTGATGCGCGGTCTGACTTCTATGCTGGGCGGCTGAGCCGCCTAGGTGCGTGGACGAAAAAGGCTCGCGTGGTCCTGCCCCTTCTGCAGAAGTTCCTTGGGAGGTAGTCATTATGAATGAAGAACCGGCTTGGTATGTCCTGCGCACGCAGATCAAGCGTGAGCGCTTGGCTGCGGCGAACCTGCGTCGCCTGGAGGGCGTGGAGGTGTTCCTTCCTCGACTCAGATACCAGAAGGCGACCAGGCGGGGCCGGATCTGGTGGGTTGAGCCTCTGTTTCCCGGATATTTGTTGGTTAAGTTTTCCTTAGTTGAGATGGGACGCGCAGTGACTTACGCTGGCGGAGTAAGTCACACCATCAGCTTCGGCAGTGAGGTGCCGGAGGTGCCTGAGGAATTTGTCGAAAGCCTCAAGGCCGAGGTCGCAAAGCTGGAATCCAGCGATGACGAAATCGAGGTGAACTGGAAGGTCAATCCGGGTGATGAAGTTGAGGTCGCGGATGGCCCCTTTAAAGGTATGGAAGGACAAGTGGTGGAGGTGAGACCTGGGGCCGAGCGGGTGAAATTGCTCCTCGATTTTTTGGGCGAGACGCAACCGGTGGAGGTGAGCTTGTTCAGCTTAATTTTGGCAAATCCCGATATCCCGGCTGGTTGGTTGGGGGACGAATGATTTTGTTCATTTTGAATTGAACAAAGAAACGATTCCTGAGTCTATAGTCCCCGAGAGGCGCGAATGACTGATTCGAGGTGCTCCATTTTCCGACTACGCCATGGTTTTCTCCTTAATTAAGGGAGGATTGACCAGTGGCGGTAGCGTCTTTGTCTGACCACGTAGTGGTTTCCCTCCCTAAGAGTTTCTATGTTAAAGACTGGCGTAGAGAGAAAAAATTCTCAAAAGCCATTAGGTTAGTCATTGCCCAGAGTAATTTAATGCAACCAGCTAAAACGTTACTCAGAAGTTATCCCAAGCGCATCGCTGAAGTCGTCAAATCCTTCTTCTCGAAATGAAAATATTCATCGCTGGACACCGTGGCATGGTCGGCTCCGCCCTTGTGCGCCACGCCGAAAAACTCGGCGGATACGAAATCATCACCGCACCCCGTCAGGAGCTCGACCTCCTCAGCCAGGCCGACACCCTCGCCTTCCTCAACGAGCACCGCCCTGATCAGGTCATCAGTGCCGCCGCTAAAGTTGGAGGCATTCATGCCAATTCCAC
>CALBVA010000156.1 GCA_937969125.1 uncultured Verrucomicrobiales bacterium
AGGTGGAGGTGGAGGTGGAGTGGCGCACATCCAAAGTGATGCGGTACGGGTGCGACAGGGTGGTGGAGATGGTGCTGTGGTTCTGGAAGAAGAAGCCCGCGTTATCGGCCGCGAGGAAAAACCAAAGGATTCCAAGCCGAAGGATTCCAAACCGAAGAAGAGCAAAAAAGACGACGACGGGGGCGAGGATTAATCATCGCCCCGCCGAACTCCGGCCTGTCTTCAACTCAACCAAAAGGTGCCTTGCTTGACTTGGCACCTTTTTTGCTGGGTAGGTGAGGCGGGAAGAAACCGTCCCGCCAAATCGATGGCCACTAAAAAAACCGCAAAGAAGACTACGAAAAAAGCCGCCAAGAAAACCACTGCCAAGGCCGTGAAGGAGGCTGCCAAAAAAATGGCAAGGAAAGCCGGATCAGCTAGCTCGGCCAAAACAGCTCCGACGGAAGCTGAAATTCGCTTGGCGGCTTACTTCCTTTTTCTCGAACGTCGTCAGACCAGTTTCTACGGCGATGCCTGCGGGGACTGGCTGGAAGCGAGGCGTCGCCTCGCTTCTTAGTTCCCTCTAGAAGGTCACCTTCCACTTCACTCCGGCATTCTTGTCTGCGGAGAGAGTCAATTTCGTAATCCCGTGCTCATCGGTGGCGACGCTGGAACGTGCCCCTTTCGCCGTCACGCCACCCGTGCTATGGCCATTGTTGGCGAGAGTGATCACGAAATCTTCTCCGCTCACCATCATGGCGGCACCGGATAGGGTTTTAGATTGAGCGTCCCATTTCACGTCCTTCAGATCGAGGAAGCCCTGCATGATGTGGCGATTGGTGGAAATCACCTGTGGGTGATCCTTGATTTCGTGAACCGAGTAGGAGAGGGCTTGTCGGGCTTCCAGCGGACGGAGGAGTGTTTCGTCACCGCGAAAGATCC
Source organism: uncultured Verrucomicrobiales bacterium (assembly GCA_937969125.1). Classification (GTDB taxonomy): domain Bacteria; phylum Verrucomicrobiota; class Verrucomicrobiia; order Verrucomicrobiales; family Akkermansiaceae; genus SW10. The sequence goes on from CALBVA010000156.1 coordinate 922, forward strand.
CCAGGAAGGTGTCATTCCAGAAATCATGGAGGTAGTAGCTTTTGTTAGTCTTCAGCCCGAGCGATCCGGTCTCCGCCTGGTCCCCGGAGAGCGGCACGGTCAGAGTGTCCGGCTTGTCGGAATTGTTGCAGAGGATGATCTGTGACCATTCCGGATTAACTTCATAGACGTAAACCGAGGGATGCTTCCGGCCCTTCACTAGCATATCGACTGGACGGAAGGACTTGGTGCCACCGAGGGCTGGGTAGAGTCGGGTCAGATCATGCTGCATTTCTGAGGTGATATTGCCGAAGGAGGTGCTGAGCTCCACGCGCCCGGAAATTAACCCGACCTGGGTGAGCATGGTACGACGATCGTTGGTGGTGAGAGCCTTTTCGGTTTTGGGATCTTTGAATGACTTCCCGTCCGGGTAATACCCGAAGACGGATCGATTCTTAAACCAGCGAAGTCCAATTCGCGACGCCATCTCCGGCTCGAAGTGAGAGGAATCTCCCCACACCCGCTGAAGGTCCACGATGCCAGCGGTGACATCGAGACGAGGTGTCTCATACTCGCCGAGATTGCACTCGTGAAGATAGGCGTTCTTGCCCAGTCCTTCCCGTGCCAGGCCGAAGGTTTCGCGATAAGCCGAGGTGGTGGAGTAGGAAGAATCTTCAAACCCGCCCTCCTTGCACCAAGCCGATTCGGGGTAGTCGAACTTGATGCCCTGCATCCCTTCGTCAGCGAGACGTTGCCACATCTTCAGGGTGTGGGTGCGGAAACCGGGATCAGTGTAGTCATGCTTCACGAAGGGCATGTGATGTCGGTGCTCGGCATGCAGGCGGGAGATGTCGTTATTCAGCATCCAGTCCGGATGGGCGGCCGCGAAGTCGTTCGAAGGAAGATTGGCCTGAAAGTAGGTGAAGGGGATACCGCCGAGTCCCTCCACTTTCGCGCAGAATTTACCGAAGGTTTCGTAAGGCGGCACCAGCGATTTGTATTTTGCCCAATGCGCGTCATCCCACCAACCCTGTTGGGTATTGCCGTAGTCGTTGTAGCAATAAAAGTCCGGCTCCAGGCGAACCGCGACCTTGGTGTAGTTCAGGATGCCGGATTGCTTGGCGATTTCCATTTGGTCAATGAGTCCCTTGGAGTCATTCAAGGGCTTGCCCTCGCCATACTGTTTCGTTGAAACGAGCCGTCCGCAGAGAGTCGGGAAACTATAGACGTTTGGCTGGGCTTTGTTGGCGGAGCGCATTGCCAGGCCATAACGCTCCAGCGAGCTGAAGGGATCGGTGCTGGTGAAGTCAATGAAGACTGAGTCCAGAGAGTGGTAGCTTTTCCCGGCGGGAACGAGCTTTCCCTGGGGATCTTCGATCGTCACGGTTAGGGATTTTTCATCGAGTGAGACTCGGCGGAAGTAGTCATGATAGCGGAGTCCGCCGACTACGAGCGAGCGACGTTTACCCTCCACCTTTCCGGTAGCGAGCACACTGTTGTAGGCTTTAATTTTGAGAGTGGGCTCTATCACATTGGGCTCCGTTCCGGCTCCTCCCCGGAGAACCTGGGGATCTTCAAACTTTTTTCCGGGGAAGAATTGCGCTGAGCCGAGGATGCTAATCTTCCTGGGGCGGATCGCAAAAGCCTGTTGATTCTCCACTGAGAAACCCAGGACGGCAAAGGGCTGGTCATCGTAGATTGAGATATGC
>CALBVA010000157.1 GCA_937969125.1 uncultured Verrucomicrobiales bacterium
GCGACAATGCGGGGATCATTTATGATATTGGATACGATGCTGGCGCCGGTTTCATTTCCCTCGGTTCTACCACCGTTGCACAAGCTCTGGGAGCCGCCGGGACAAGCTGGGCACGCACCAGCGCAGATCCAGTCACCGTTCCCGCGGGAAGTGCCGCAATTGGTGAGGACATTATCATCCGCATCCAATCCGCATCCAACAATGGTGTGTGGTTTGACAATGTCGAGCTCGATGCGGTTCCCGAGCCCAGCTCAGCCCTTCTCCTTAGTTTGGCAGCTCTTGCCACCTTAGGTCGCCGCCGACGCTAATCACTTTTGATGATCTATTACGCAAGTGGTCGATGAGACCGCTTGCGTTTTTTTATGAATTCAGCCTGTATCCCTAGATCTTGAAATTCGTTTTCGTTATCTTTGGGGTCTTAGTCGCTGCCACGGTCTTAGTATTAGCCAACCAGCCCCCCCTGCGGACCCTCGATGAAGTGAAACTCCTCACTCACGATCAGGCAACGCTCCATCCATCTGTTTTGGTCGAAGCCACCATCCTAAAAGCGTATCCGAATCAAAAAGCTGCTTTTGTCCACGATGGGAAATGGGGTATCTATTTGTCTCTTCGTCAATTCAACCGAAAAGGGGAGTCTGACTTCGAACAAGGTGACCTCTTAGAGATCGAAGGTTACGCCGAACCTGGAAGATTTTTGCCTCATCTTGTCGCAAGGAAGGTCACCCGATTGGGGGGCTCACCTCTCCCGGATCCCCTCATCATGACTCCGGAGCTGCATGTGGATCCCACCATCGACTGTGCTTGGGTTCAGCTTAATGGAACCATTATCGAAAGCGCCCCTGCGGGAGACATCATCGCCCTGCGGATCAACTGTTACAACAACACCGTCATCAGCAACATCATCCTGGGGCGCACCCCGGAAACCGAGGCCGCTTGCAAAAAGCTGATCCATCAGCGGGTCTCTGCCCGACTCGTAGCGGCGACTCGGGCCAATTCCAACCGCCAGATGGAACGCCGGTATTTTCAGGCAAATTCGCTCAAGGATATCCAGGTCGTGGGAGGATCGCGCGAGATTCCTTTAGTCCCCACTTCGCAGCTCATGCAGACCGGAACGATGAGCCAACAAATTGCCCGGGTCAGAGGGACTGTCACTCATGTCTCTGAGCGTAAACTTTACCTTCAGGATGAAAATCATGCAGTCTTAGTCTCATCCGCAGAAGAACATTCATGGGAACGAGGACAGTCACTTGAGGTCTCGGGAGTCGTCATGGCTCGTCCCTTTGCCCCCTCTCTCCTCGCTCAGAATATCAAAGGCATCACCTCTGACTCACTTGTTAAAAAACTCACTATCTCCGTATCCGAGCGCCCCCTTCCTACCGAATGGCACCACCGGCTGGTCGGGCTTGAAGCAACTCTGATGGACATTCGCCAGAGCGACCTCTCTACCACTCTCAGCTGTGAGGCCGACGGTCATTTTTTCGAGGCCATATTTGAAACAAAACAAGCCCCCGCAAACCTTCCGAAATTGGGTTCGCGCTTGGACTTGACTGGGATCTGCGCCCTCACCTCATCCCAGCCATTTTCCCTTTCAAGTAAAGCCGATGGACTCTCTCTCATCCTGCGGTCAGGAAATGATGTCGAGGTAATAAAACACCCTCCATTTTGGACCCTTAGAAAATTTCTCATTCTCGTGGGGTTACTTGCGGTAATCACAGCCGTTGCGCTGGGGTGGGCCGCTTTACTGAGAACTCGGGTCAAAAAACAAACCGCCATCATCGGCTCTCAAATCGAACGTGAAGTCTCCGAGCGAGAACGCCACCGCCTCGCTCGAGAATTACACGACACCTTTGAGCAGAACATGGGGAGCTTGGCTCTTCAACTATCCTCGGTAAAACGCTATCGCGATCTGGGGAATAGTGAGCGCCTCGAGCACAGCCTCGCGCTCGCGCAAAAAACCCTCGCCCACTGTCAGCGGGAATCACGGGAATCCATCTACGACTTGCGCCGCGACTCCGGAAGCCTTTCCAGTGGTGAGTGGCACGACGAACTTCTCATGAACGAGAGTGAAGTTCATGGCACCAAGATCGAAACCTCAGTTTCTGGGGTTCCCTTCGAATGCGATCAACGCACCGAACATCATCTCGTTAAAATCATCCGTGAAGCTGCCCTCAACGCGATCCGGCATGGACAGGCCGAGAAGGTCCTAATCAAACACGACTTCGGCGATGACCAGCTCACCCTCTCTATCATCGACGACGGCAAGGGGTTTACTCCGACGGAAAAAAAACCCCGCGGACACTTCGGAATCATTGGCATGAAGGAACGCGCTAAGCGAGCCGCCGGAGAACTCCACATTGACAGTCTGCCCGGAGCCGGAACCACCATTACCGTAACGATCCCCAAACCTCGCTTAACCCCTCCCCAAAAAAATGACTAAAATCCTCATCGTCGATGATCACAGCCTCCTACGCCTCGGGCTCATCGAAGCCATCGAATCCTACGGTGAAATGGAAGTCATCGCCGATGTTTCAAATGGAAAGGAAGCCCTTGAAGCCTTCGAGAAAAATCGCCCGGACGTGATCATCATGGACATGAGAATGCCGGAAGCCAACGGCGCAGAAGTCACCCAGCTCCTCGTGGAAAAGGACCCTGAAGCCCGTATTCTCATCCTGAGTGTTTATGAAGGAGAAGAAGACGTTTGGCGCGCGGTCGAGGCCGGGGCCTCCGGCTACCTGACCAAGGGAGCCGACACTCCCGACCTCCTCGAAGCCATCACCTCTGTAGCGCGAGGTGAAAATTATTTCCCCGCGCGCATCGCCCAAAAAATCAAACGTCGTCGCGAGCGACACCATCTCACAAACCGCGAGATCGAGGCCCTCCAACTCCTCGTCCGCGGCCTCTCAAACAAGGAGATCAGCAGCGAGCTCAACATCAGCGAAGCAACTGTCAAACTCCACCTCTCCAACCTCTTTGAGAAACTCGGCGTTGCCGACCGCACTCAGGCTGTCGTTGCCGCGGTGCAGCGGGGCATTCTCCACCTAGATGACTAGTGCTTTGTCAGGACTAAGATTTC
>CALBVA010000158.1 GCA_937969125.1 uncultured Verrucomicrobiales bacterium
TTCGCCGTAGAGAGCTCGGATTCCTCTCACGGAGATCATCTCACTTTCCTGATAAGCACTCCAATCTGTTATTTGGACCATTGATTCGGATCCGGAGTTGATGATTTCAAAGACGTGACGAACGAAGGCGTCCAGATGGGAGTGCGCTTTTGGCGCGTAGAACTGGAGGTAGTGTCGCGGTGAAATCTCACTGTGGTAGGGGTCTTCCGGGATGGTTCTCCGGCAAAGCCAGTCGCTCACCTCGCTGTTAGTCAGGCATTGCATGAGATGATCCTTGGAGAAGTCAGCTGGCTCTAATCTTTCCGAAGAGAGCTCTCGGGCAATTTCTGTCCGCTCGCGATACTTCCCGAACTTCGGAGGACTCTCATGTCGCTGATCGCATCATGTCCCCACGTGGTGTTTGTATAGAATTTGGTAAAGAGGAAACCAAACCCCGCAATGCAGAGAGGGATCAGCACAAGGCCCAAAAGTCCCGCGATCACTCCGATCGGCACGCTCTGTGAAGATATCTTTGAAACCATCACCATCAGGGCAAATGGTACGCTGATGACAATATAGGCTCCCAGACCACCGACGATGATTTTAAGCCCGTGAAGAAACCATCTGCATAGGGTTTTCATATTGGAGAAGTATTGGCAGACGAACGGCTAATCGCAAAGAAAGAGAGAGCTACCAGACAATCTCTTCATAAATCCTCAGGAGCTTTCCTCCACGAACGGGGTTGAGCATCTGTACGGCGGCGAGGCGGCCGCGGAGGTGGTCGCGAGTAACATTCTGTTCGGCAGGGCCGTGGCGGGCGCAATTGTGAAGGATGGCTTTGAGGAGATCGAATTCGTGACGGTCAAAGTTGGGGTGCTCATTGACGATAACTCCGGCGAGGTGCTGCTTCGTGGAGCGAGTCATGAAGCGGGTTTTACGGGGATGGATGCGGAAGCCTTCTTCCAAAATAATCCCGCCCACATGATGGGAAAATGCTTCGGTGATGCGGTCACCGCTGAAGGCGAGGTCATCGGCATAGCGGGTGTAATTGAGCCCGGCTTTCATCGCGAACCCGGCGAGGCGGCAGTCCAGCCGATAGGCCACGGCGTTTGCGAGGGCTGGCGAGGTGGGCGCACCTTGCGGGAGATGGCGATCCATCTTCGCGACCGTTGAGGGCGGGCGGTGCGTGCAGAGCCCGGCGAGGAGGCGGGCGATTTCCTCACGATAGCCGAGCCAACGGAAGAGACCGGCGACGCGTACGAAGGTGATAGAGGGGAAGAAGTCACCGAGGTCCATTTTTAAGACGACCCGCTTCCCGACATGCGAAGCGGCGAAGGTTTTAATGGAGCGCGCACGTCGAAATCCGTGGGCAGCTTCATGAAGCGGGATGTCATTAATCAGGGTCTCCAGGAGGCGACGTTGGGTGAGCTTGAGCGATTCCTTTGGCTCCATGAGGAGGCGGGAATCGCCACGGCGTTTCGGGATCCAGCGGTAACGATAATGACTCAATGGACCTCTGGCCGGATTACGATGATGGAGGTCGGCGAACCAAGTGAGTTCTGAAGCACTGAGGTGGAGATGAGCCGCCAGCTCCCCTACTGTGTTTGGCCAGCGTTGTTCGGGAACGGGACGAAACCACTCTTTCAGGATGCGAGGACCGTGTTTGCGGAGGTTTCTTTCCAGCCACCTATCGAGCGCCATTTTCTTCGGGATCTTTGGTCGGAAAAGCGACTGGAGGTCATCGCCTGCGATCTCGGTCTCATGGACGAGTCGGTCAATGAATCGGCGAAGTTCGGTCATGGGGATCACTGAAAACACAAGAGGCGCAGTGATCCGACATGCCAACCTATCGTGCTCGGCACCGGCTGATTGGCTCGACCCGAAGGGGAAGTGCCATTTGGCCGGTGCGGCGGTCATGCTATGTCATCTGATACCCCGGGGTAGCCCCGGAGAGGTCCGATTGAAGATCACACTCCAATCGACCGACTTGGTGGTCGGACCACCGCGCGATACTCAAATACTGACAGGTTACGAGAAATCTGGCGACCTTGAAGAATAAGGATTTCAATTTCCCAGAATATCCAAAAATTTCAGAAAGCTCTCATGAGGTTAGCGGTCATATCGACAGCTTGCTTTGACGTGAAACGAGCTTTCGTTCTCGCTCACGGTATAGGTGAACTTGAAGCTACTCTCGACCCGATTGAGATCGTCGTAGCACCATTCCAGTGATTGGAGAAGCTCACCCAGCTTCTGCTTCGTAGACTTATCGACGTTATCTTTGAGTCGGATCATCCACTCACGATGCATTTTGAGGTAGTCGGGATTTCCTCCCGAGCCACTCCCTCCGTTGACGGATTCGATGATTTCGCTCTGGAAGGCTATCGAGGTGATTGCCGCATTGGTGGCAGAGAAGGCATTGAGGATGCTCACCCGCGCGATCTGCATTTCTGCCTCACTGGCAGTTAGCGGGCTACTGGCTTCTTCCTCTGAGCAACTGCTCAGGAGAATTGCTCCCGCGAAGATTAAAGCCGCTCTCTTAAAGAGTCGTTTCATCGCTTAAAATTCACCTTTGAAAGAGCACCGGGCAGTCGGTGTTTCATAGATCACGATCTCGCAGAGTCCGGGGAGATCCTTTTCCAGCTTCCGCCAGAACCAAGCAGCCATAACCTCGATGGTGGGGCTTTCCAGACCTTCGATGTCATTGAGATAGGAATGATCCATGCGGTCAATGAGCGGCTTCATGGCCTCGGAGATCCGCTTGTGATCATAGACCCAGCCGATGGCGGGATCGACCTCACCCTCAATGTGAATCTCAACCTTGAAGCTGTGACCGTGCATCTGGCGGCATTTATGCTCCTCCGGAAGGCTGGGCAGGGTGTGAGCCGCTTCGAAGCGGAAGTCCTTGATCAATCGGGCGCGCATGGAGCGAGGATAGGCTTGTCTCCCACGCCGTCCATCGCCAAGTTCCTCCCCTCATCCGCCGACCTCAATCAGACATGGCCAGCTCCACAAATCGCATCGATTCCACCTTCGCCCGCCTGCGCGAACAATCCCGCAAAGCCTTCGTGGCTTACGTCGCCGGAGGTGATCCGGACTTCGAACGTTCCCTGGAAATTCTCCATGTCTTGGCCGATGCCGGAGCTGACATCATCGAACTCGGAGTCCCCTTTTCCGACCCCATGGCGGACGGCATTGTCAACCAAATGGCGGCCGATCGGGCGCTGAAGGCCGGGATGAATACCTCCCGCATCCTGGATCTCATCCGAGCTTTCCGGGAAACCCATGAGACGCCCCTCGTCCTCTTCACCTACCTGAATCCCGTTTACGCCTACGGCTTCGAAAAGTTTCACAATGACGCCGCAACAGCGGGAGCGGACGGTATTCTCCTCCTGGATCTCCCGCCCTCCGAAGCGGCAAATAACGCGGACTTCGCCAACGCGGAGGCGCTCCACCACATTCATTTGATCGCACCGACTACTCCGGACGGGCGAAAGAATGACCTCGCTCAATCGTCGCAGGGATTCATTTACGCGCTCTCCCGCACCGGGGTCACCGGCGGTCATTCCGCACCTTCGGAAAGCATCGGAGCGCAAGTCGCCGAAATCCGAAAGCTCACTGACACCCCGATTTGCGTGGGCTTTGGCATTACCAATCCGGAGCAGGCCGTAATGGTTGCGAGCCACGCCGATGGGATTATTGTAGGATCAGCCATCGTGCGAACCGTGCAGGATAATGCCGATGACCCGAAGGTCGCGGAGAAGCTGCGCGACTTCGTCACCCCGCTTATCGAGGCCACTCACTCCGTCTAAATCTTTCCGTTTTCTTCCAATGACTCTCTCCTTCACCAAAATGAATGGCGCCGGCAATGACTTCGTCGTTGTCGATAATCGCTCCCTGAATCTGAACATTACTGGCGAACAAATCGAACGCCTCTGCGACCGCAATCGTGGAGTGGGTGCGGACGGACTGCTGGCGGTGGAGCCGGCTGAATCAGGTGCGGACGTGAAATTTCGCTACTACAATGCCGATGGCGGCGAGGCTGAAATGTGCGGGAATGGCGCGCGCTGTTTTGGGCGCTTCGTAGCTCGTCTGATCGGAGATAACCGAAGCTCGTTCACTTTCGAAACGATCGCCGGAACACTGAAAGCGGATCTCATCGGAGATGAGGTCTGCATTGAAATGTCCGACCCCATCGGGCTAGAACTGGAATCGCCGGTGGTCATCGATTCACTCGGTGCACCGGTACACAATCTCAATACCGGAGTCCCTCATGCGGTGGCCTTCGTCAATGATCTCCCGGGTCTGGATGTCGTGAAGAATGGCGCAGCGATTCGATACCACGACCACTACGCACCAAAGGGCACGAATGCCAATTTTGTGGGAATCCTCGCGCCTAATCATCTAGCGGTCCGAACTTATGAGCGCGGAGTCGAGGGTGAGACTCTGGCGTGCGGGACGGGGATCACGGCTTGCGCTTTGATTCACCACCTTCTCACCGGGCAGGCCTCGCCGATCAAGATCGATGTTGCGGGTGGCGAGACGCTCTCGATTGGCTTCGTTCCGGGACCGGATCAGACCTTTACCGGAGTGACTCTGAGTGGCCCGGCAGACTTTGTCTTTGAGGGAGAGATTGAGATCTAGGTCTTAAAATCGCGAGACTGGAAGGACATCCAGCCGAGGACGAAGAGGGAGATATTGAGCCCGAAGAGGATGGCGTAGCTTTCGATGATGCGGTCCCAGGGAATCTCTTCCTGGAGGACGTAAACCCAGTTCGCCATGCGGAAGGTGATGAAGGCGTCCTTAAAGCTGGCGAGGAAGGGGATATTTTGCAGGACGAAATCGATGAAGAACACGCTGAGAGCCATCACCGAGGCGGCGGCGGGCTTCATTTTAAAACAGGAGAAAAAGAAACCGAGCGAGCTGACGACACACATGCTCACGCCCATGAGGCAAGCGCCCATGAAAAGGCGGCGGAAGGCGTCACTCTGATCAGGATAAATGGTGAGTATGAACATGTCCGGATTCCAGACAAAGAGCCCGCCACCGGAACCCATCGCCATGACAGCCATGCCGTAGCCGGTCACTCCGACGAAGAAGACAAAGGTGACGGTGTAGATGAGGACGGCGAGATATTTTAGGAGCAGGATACGCAGGCGGGAAACCGGGCGCGAAAGGACGAGTCGCATATTACCATCCTCCGATTCCTTCGCGACGATGTCTCCGGCGACGAGGGCAAAGTATATGGAGCCCAGCAAAAACATACTCGCGACCATCATCCAGTAGGTGGCAGTGAGCGAGGAGGAGAGTATTTCCACGGGAATGAAATTGCGCTCGGCTAGCTCGGCGAACTGTTGACGTCCGACCTGCAGCCAGAGGATCAAGACGAGGATCTCGAAAAAGAGAAAAACGATGTAGCCTATATAGGTCCGCTTTCGTGCGAAGAGCTTGCGGAGTTCACCGAAAAGTTGCGTGAGAAACATGGGAGGACTTATTGAGTGAGACTGCTGTGCTCGAGGTAAACATCCTCCAGCGAGCGGCGGACGGGGGTGACTTCTGAGACTTCGGCCCCGGCCTGGACTAATTCGGTGACGATCTGCTGGATACGCGTGCCCTCCGGAAAGAGACAGCGACCATCCTGCCCCCGCTCCCCACCGTGGTGGGTAATGACGGCATCAAGGGTCTCCGCAGGGTGAGCCTCAATACGGACCCCGGTGCGATCATCGCGGAGATCATTGACGGCACCCTGATAGACCAATTCTCCGGCCTGGATGATGGAGACCTTGTCACACATCTGCTCGACTTCAGAGAGGAGGTGGGAATTGAAAAGAACGGTCATTCCCCTCTCCTTCCGGAGATCAAGAATGAAGTCCCGAAACCACTTGATACCCTCGGGATCGAGCCCATCGGTTGGTTCATCCAGAAGGAGAATCTCCGGCTCCGGGAGCAGAGCCTGGGCCAGGGCGAGGCGCTGGCGCATGCCGTGACTGTAGGCTCCAACCTTCGAGTGGATGCGCTGGGTCAAGCCGACCCGCTCGACCACTTGCGCTGCGGCTTTTTTATCGAAAGGGCCGCTGAGTCCGACGAGCACGCGGAGATTTTGCCAGCCGCTCATGTAGTCGTAGAAAGCGGGTGACTCAAAAATCGCGCCGACCTTTCGCAAGGCCTTGCGCGGAGACTTTTGGACGGAGATTCCATCGATGGTAACCTCGCCGGAGTCGGCAGCGACCATGCCGAGGATGATACCAAGGGTGGTGGACTTCCCCGCTCCATTATGCCCGAGGAGACCGTGGATTTCGCCGCGTTCGACTGAGAAGGAAACATCTTTCAAGGCATCCTTCCCGGCGAACTTTTTGCGGAGGTGATTAACGTGCAGCATGACCGTTTACTTTTCGCCGACTCCGAAGCGGAGCTCCTTCCCAGCAGAGAGATCGGCGTAGAGGAACTGGGTGCCGTCCTCATCGCCGTGGAAGGCTTCCTTATCATAGATCAGCGGGATCTGGCCGGGCTCATCCGCAACGCCGAACATATCGAGCTGCGAATAGGTGAACCCACCAATGTGGTGATTCCAGAAATAGCTGCAGCCGCTGTCTGCATGATGTTCGTGATCGGCGGGGCATTTGAAGACCTCAGTGGAGCCATTGACGTAGTCGGCCAATTCAGTCTCGATGACATTGTCACCGTAGGTGTTACTACGGCCCATCTTAAAGCGAGGCATTCCACCGCCATGATCAGTCATGTAGCCCTCGGTGGCCAGACCCAGGGTGCGCAGATTGGTAAGGCAGCCCGCGCGGCGGGTACTCTCTCTCATATTTAGAGTCACCGGCACGGCGATGGCGACAATCGCGGCGATGATGGCGACGGCGATGATGAGTTCCACCATGGTCCAGCCGCCGGCGATGCGAGACTGAGAGGTGATTTTCAAAGACCACCTCCTCCCGGTTTCGCGAAGCCCTGGACGACCTCGCCCACTGCATCCATGAAAGGCAGGAGGGACATTTTAGTATTGGCGGACGCTCCCTGATAGTAAGCCTTGAATCCGTTCTTGATGACGAGCCTCAAGATCTCCGGGTCCTCTTCCTTCAGCCGTTCGAGAGCCTCGGCGCCCTTTCCATTCGTCATGTCCTGCACTGATTTTTCGACCATGCGCTCGCGCTCTTTCGGGTCCATTTTGTCAAAGGCCTCCATCAAGCGCTCGGCACTTTTGGTAAAGGTGAGATCAACGAACTTCAATTTCTCCTCGCGGGTGAGCTTGAAGAACATATCGAAAACGCGCCCCCCCTCATCGAGTTCTTTTCGCTGGCGGAGATCGAGTCGATTGAGGACGGAAGCGAGATCCTTGAGCCGGCTGCTGCGGGATTCTCGGAGGGCAGTCGGCATAGCCGAGGCTTTACGATCGGACCAGTCCTCGAATTCTCCTTCTTCTATAAGTTCTTCGACCTTGGCGGGGGTGGCTTTCTTCCCCCCGCTCCAAGACGTAATCCCCCAAACCACACCCCAGATCAGGGCGAGGATGACGACACCACGGAGAAGGACTGATTTGTTCATCTGCTGCGAAACTAGTGCGGTTCGCAGGAGGCGCAAATTGATTCCCGGGTCTTTTATCTCCGACTCACAACACGCGGCACACTAGCATTACCAAAGGCACTCACCGAGCTGACAGCGATGGCATCCGGAGCACCAGCAAGGGTGACTGTGCGGCCCGGGGTGACTTTGACGAGTTGCCAGACTCGATTGTAACGGGCTTGTACGGCATACTTCGTACATCCTTTCACGGGCACCCAAGCCACGCTCACCCCAGCTCCAGAAATACGAGTAGTGATCTGCGGAGTGGGAGGCCGCGCCTTACTCAGCCAGGGCATGGGCGGGACGAGAGCGGGCTGCTGATAGAATTTTTTGACGAGTTCATTGCTAACGCCGCCGCGATTTTTCATGAGAGATTTCATACTCCAGAAGACGTGGCCGGGATAGTTTTTGCCGATGCTGCGGGAGTAGGAGACCTGATTTACAATCTCCCCTGCTCCGCGTCCGGGATCCTCGGTGGAGTTAATCCGAGCGCTGGCAATACCCGGCCAGACGGGGCGATTGCTCCCCTGCCCCCGCCACCAGGCGAGGAGGCGGGTGTAGCTTTGAGCACTGTTGATTCGCCAGTAAAGCTGGGGAGAGAGGTAGTCACACCAGCCGTTGCGGAGCCACTTTCGCGAGTCTGCGGCGAGGTGGTGGTAGGCATCGATCATGGCAGTGGTGCCCTGCGGAACACCGGGACGCCAGATACCGAAGGGACTGATGCCAATCCGCACCCAGGGTTTGCGCTTCTTAATGGAAGCATACATTTTCTGAACGAAGCCATCGACGGCACGGCGGCGTTGCGCGGGGGTCTTACCGTCAGGGAAGACCTGTTTGGCGCGGCGCTGTTTATCGACGTCGGGATAGGGGTAGAAGTAGTCATCTATGTGAACGCCATCAATGGGGTAGCGATTGACCACATCCATGATGACATCAAGCGCACGCTTTTGGGTGAAGGAGCTGGAGGGATCCATCCAGCGGTAGGTCTTGAAGTCGCGAATAATCGAGGGGTGGGTCCGGGTGACGTGGTTCCGCGCGGTGGGGATTTTATTGTTGGGAAGAGCGCGAAAAGGATTAAACCAAGCATGCACCTCGATGCTGCGGGCGTGGGCTTCGCGGATACAGAAGGCAAGTGGATCGTAACCCGGCGAGCGTCCCTGGGTGCCGCTGACCCAGTGGCTCCAGGGCTCGTATTTCGAAGCGTAAACGGCATCGGCATTGGGGCGGACTTGAAAAATGATGGCATTCATTTTCATGGAAGCCGCGCGGTCCAGGATGGCGCGGAGTTCGGCCTGTTGGGCGGCGACAGAGAGCCCCTTTCGCGTGGGCCAATCGATGTTATATACACAGGCGACCCAGGCGGCTCGGAATTCACGTGGGATGCCGGGAACTTTTTCGCGGCTGGGAGCGTAAGACTGGGCCAAGGCAAGGCCTGATAGAATGAGGGAGAGGAGGAAAGCCTTTAACATTTTACAAGAGAATGGAGCAGAGAAATGAAAGCTCAAGTCCGGAGGTTTGCGGAATAATGAGCCAGCCCTATTCTGCGGAATGAATTCTCAAGGGCTGCACCTCGACCACGCTAGATACCTACTTCGAATTGAAGGAGGTCGCGCGTCTGGCCTATGCGAAGCCTTGAGAATGGATTTGGTTTCAATGATGCCCGTTGCGTGATTTAAGCTCCAGCCGTGCCACAGCTCGATCACATCCACGGCGGACCAGACCTCAATCTCGATGACCCGGCGGTCTTCCAAAAGTGGGCCGATGATCGTAATAGGGTCTCATTGGTCATGTTCAGCCCGGGCATCGATAGCACGAGCACGCTGGTGCGATTGCTGAAAGAGACAAGGCACCAGATTCTCGTGCATCATGTGCGCATTTTGACCGATGAGGGACGCCACCAACTGGAGGCAGAACAGACTCGCAAGATCATCGCAAAATGTCGGGAGCTTTATCGGGATTTTCATTTTTCTGGATCCGGCATAGATCACCGGAATCTTCCGATCCCCGGGCCCGGTCACAATCTGATCGCAGTGGGTTTCGAGGCTGGAATTATCGCGAACGCCAGCAAGGCGGGACGGGGGAAGATGATCGATGGCTGGACCATCGGAACCTGTCGCGAGGAAGGCCTGGATGAGGCGCGCATGCAGCTGGCGAAGTCTTGCTGTGCGGCCAATTGCCACCCACATCCGGCAGCACCGTTTTTCCTGCTCCCTATGGTAACGAAGAGGGAGGCGGCGGAATTAATCCCCCGTGAACTTCGCGACCTTTGCTCGAATTGCCGGCGACCGGTCAAAGAGAACGGCCAATTCATTGCCTGCGGAGACTGCCAGACCTGCCTTCACCTCATGGGAGTCGAGGAGCCGGTCCTCCTCCTCCACAATCCCAGCCTTCATCCTAGCGCGATCCGTCTCTACGATGAGGTCGCGGAGCGGCTGGTCGCGATGGGGCTGCGTGCCAAGACCTGCCATGGAGCCGCGACCTACGACTTCGCGTCCTTCGATACCCTCATCAGCAGACATATCGTCGCCCCTGAAACGAAAAGATGGAAGCGCACCCTCGCCGGGAATCCCCTGCCCCGCCCGGAGGAGATGGTGCTCCTTGCTGACAATAACCTCCCGGTGATGCAGTGGAGCCTCGCCGCGACAAAGGAGGAGGTCGCGGAACTCTTCAAGAGGTGGGATTGCGAACGGATCCTTCTTAAGAAATCCCATACTTTCGGCGGCGAGGGCGTCTCAGTCTTCACCCGTGATCACCCGCTGGAGGAACTCAGCTGGGACTCCGAAATCGATATCTTCTGCGCCGAGGTAAACCCGGATGACGGTGATATTTATAAAGCAGAACTCTTCAACGGTGAAATCATCATCACCTGGCGCAGCATGGCCTCACCGCTTCGCGAAATCGCAAACTCCCCGTACTTGAATAAGATCAAGGGCGCCTATGGTGAGAGGGAACTCATTGACTTCCCACCGGATCTCACTGCAAAACTGGAGGTGCTCAGCCGCGACCTGACAGCGCGGGGCATCAGCTACGTCAGCGTGGACTTCATGAAGGATCCCACAGGCACCTTGCGCGCGATTGAGATTAATCTTTCCATGATCGCGACTTGGTGGACGGTGCAATTTGAGGGAATGAAAGATCGCTTCGCCACAGCCATCGCACATTGGCTGAGCGATGAGTGAGTGATCCGAGCGCAATGCGAGCCATCTCTGTATTCGTTCTTGCTTATTTATAGGGCTTCCCTACTGGCTTTTTGCACGCGGGAGTTCTTCCTGCGTTTCCCTTTTCCATTTCAGGTCGACGAGAGACTGGTTCCGGGTTTTCAAAAAAACACCTCGTCGAGACCTCCGCCGGACACCCTCTGGCTCCGAAAAAACATGACCCCGACCTCATTTGAGGAGATCGCACTTGCGGCTCCCATCCAGCGTGCCCTGAAAGAACAGGACTATCACACTCCCTCGCCGATTCAGGCTCAATCGATCCCCACTCTCTTAAAAGGGCAGGATCTCCTGGGCATCGCACAGACCGGCACCGGTAAGACAGCTGCCTTCTCCCTCCCGATCCTTAATGCTCTATACGAGGACAATTACCGCCCGCAACGCCGCTCCTGCCGCGTCCTGGTCCTGACTCCCACACGGGAGCTGGCGACCCAGATCTCCGCTAGCTTCGAGACCTACGGACGCCACATCCGTTTTTCCAAGACGCTCATTTTCGGAGGAGTAGGCAAGAACCCGCAGATTAACGCGATGCGCCCTGGAGTCGACGTGCTGGTGGCCTGCCCCGGTCGCCTGCTCGATCACATGGACCAAGGTGATGTCGATCTTTCCGGCGTGGAGTTCTTCGTCCTCGATGAAGTCGACCGCATGCTGGACATGGGATTCCTTCGCGATGTCAAACGCATCATCGCGGCTCTCCCCCGAAAGCGCCAGTCGCTCTTCTTCTCGGCCACCCTCTCTCCGGCAATCGATCAGCTCGCCCGGAGCATCCTGCATAATCCCACCTCAGTTAGCATCGCGCCGGAAAAGACAACTGCCGAGAAAGTCGCGCAGTCGGTTTGTTTCATTGATCGCGAGGATAAGCGTGACCTGCTCGCCCTGCACCTGGAGGAGGAGGCCAACAAGGGCCTTACCATCGTTTTCTCACGGACGAAGCATGGTGCGGATAAACTCTGCCGCTGGATCAAGGCCTCCGGATTTGATGCCGAAGCGATCCATGGTAATCGCTCCCAACCTCAACGCGACCGCACGCTGACCCGCTTCAAGAAAGGGGATCTGCCCATCCTGGTTGCGACTGATGTGGCGGCCCGCGGGGTGGATGTGAAAGATGTCACCTTGGTAGTGAACTTCGATCTCCCAAATGAGGCCGAGTCCTACGTTCACCGAATCGGACGGACCGGTCGAGCCGGAGCAGCGGGGCATGCAGTGTCCTACTGCGCTCCGGAAGAGCACGAATTCTTCATGGATGTGGAAAAGCTCATCCAGCAGAAGGTGCCGGTGGATTCTAATCACGCCTGGCATCACGAAAAACTGGCCGAGCTCCATGCACGTGGAATTAAATCACCCGAATCGACCCGCGATAATGGCGGCAAGAAAGGTGGCGGACGCCAAGGCAGAGGCGGACGTGGACGCGGCGGACAAGCACAAGGCCGCCAGGGTGGTGGTGGACGTCAACCAAGACGCACCGAAGGTGCCTCCAACTCGAGTGGTGGCGGTGGTGGAAATCGTCGTCGGAGACGGAGGTAGATTGATTCGGAAAGAAGGCGACATGGGGGCTGCGGAATTGGCGATTGGCTTTAAGCAGATTTTCCTCGTTCCCTCACAGACAATCGTCCGGAGCTAGCACGAACATCTTTACCCTTTCGTTCTTAACCGAAGAGTCGAAACTGTCGGCGGAGTCAATCCTCCCCTCTTCCCTCTTCATGGCCCGCATTATTCCTCTCGCTCTATTCCTCTGCTTCCCGGCTTGGGGTGAGCTTGCGATTGAGGTGGAATTGCAGCGGAAAGCCTGCTTTGAGAATTCCGGGAGAGATTTCGGCCCGGTCTTTTCCGGGACCACGGCCACGACAACCTTTCAGTGGTATCGAGGCGAAAGTGGCGATGTGAGGGAGCCAATTTCCGGAGCGACCTCGGCGCGGATTTCCTCCGCTGACCTCTTGCCAGACGAGAAGGTCTGGGTGCGGGCTCGCGATGGCGATGAGTCGATCGATTCAATAGCGGTAGCCTTCGCGATTTTACGAAGCGCACCTTTGCAGATCGATCTTCTGAGTCGGGACGCGATCACTGGAAACTGGAATGACTCGACCAGCTCTCACCTCGCCGAAGATGGCAGCGTGGCCTTATTCGGAGCACCAGCGGCGAACAATCTCAATTTCATTTTTGAGCTTCCCTCGAAGGATCGCAGGCCACTTCTCGACTTCGGGATGCCGGTCAACGGGGCGGCGCGGGATATCTCCAATGATGGCCGTTTCCTGCTCTTCGACCACCCGGAGATTTTCGATGCTATGGAGGACGAATGGCTGCCACTTTTTACCGGAGAGGGAGCCATTCCCAATGCTCCCAACCCACTCTCAGTCGAGCAGATTTCATCAGGTGGTCGGTATCTCTTAATCCGGACCCTACAAGGAAACCTCATCACAAATGACCTCAATGGAAAGGTCGACCTCTTCCTTCACGATCGTCAGACCGAAACCTTCGCAGGGTTGACGCGCTTCGCAGACGGCAGTGGAAATGCGCAAGCCGACGTGACCCACAAAGCAGAGATTAGCGGAGAAAATTGGGTTTTCTTCAGCCACTTTTTTACCGACCCACTGGTGCCTGACGAGACGGGAAATCTTTACATCCACGATATCAGCAAGGGATCGCTCGGGGTGCTCAATCCAGTAAAGGGAAAGGGTGGCCACGCCCGTTTTCTGGACGCCAGCAGTAACGGACGCTTCGTTCTCTTCTTCTGGAATCTCGCCATCAGTGCCCTCCGCGAGGAGGAACCTGTGATCCCAGAAAACCCGCAACAGATTCTTTACGTTTATGATCGCGAGGAGGATTCCCTCAGCCGAGTAGGACTTCCCTTCCCCGCCGGCTTCACACGGGAGCATACTATCAGCGATGATGGCAAAGCGGTGAGCTTCATCCACTGGGGTGGGAATCTCAATGAACCCTATCTCGCTCGCAAGATCAGCGGCGAGGATCTCTGGGCAGCACGGCGGCTCATTCCCCTGCCTCTTACCAGCCGCGACACCACCCTGTTACAGATGAGTGACAATGGCTCCCGCTTTCTTTTTGGGAGTCGTTATTGGTCGGAACTGACTCCGCAGTATGCCACGGGGAGTCCGACTGATTTGGTAAGCTCGAACGTGATGTTTATTGATGAGTTCGTCGTCACACGACTTCCAACTTTTGAAAGCTGGGCGGAGCGATTGCCGGTCGAACAGCGAGACGAGCAGGCCGATCCGGACAGGGACGGGATTACCAATTTTATGGAGTATCTCGCGGGACGCTCGCCGACGCAGGCGGACGGCGAGCTTGTCAAGATCAGCTCATCTGGCGTGGCGAAGTATCAGGAACGGGTCCAGGCAAACATGAGCTTTATTCCGGAGGTCAGCGACTCACTCACCGCAGACAGCTGGGTAACTGTGCCGGAGGAGAACCTCGCTCGCTCGACGGCACGGGATGGCTTTCGTGAAATTACGGTGACGATGCCGCCTGGTAACACACGATTTTTCAGGCTTCGCTTACCTTAATCCTTTGTCTCCTCCTCTTCGAGAAGGTTACTCTCACGGTCAGCAGCACAAGCCTGAGCCACTTGTCTATCGAGCGAAAGATCCGGCGAGGTATCCAGTTCATAGCGGGGCTCATTGTCAGGCACCTGGCGGGACTCCCCCTCCTTTGCCTGGTGCATGACGACACGGTAGATGGGCTCCGACATCTCAATATCGTTATCATCGAAGGTGTCCTTCACGATGCGGATGGCCTCGCTCTTGGTTTTCATGAAATCACTTTTTCGCTGATCGATCCATCCGAAGAAACGCATATTGACCGAGCTGTCGCCGAGGTTATCAATGACAACCGAGGGCGCGGGGTCATCGAGCACACTCTTCAAGCCATCCAGGGTGTCGAGACCGAGCTGCCGGACACGTGCGAGATCAAGCTCGGCGGAAACTCCGATGGTGAAGTCAAATCTCCGCAGCGGATTGCGGGAGAAATTGGTCAGCGGCGACGTCATGATCAGGCTGTTGGGGAGGCGGAGGTGATTCCCATCAAAGGTCATCAGCACGGTATCGCGGGAGGTCAGCCGCATTACCTTGCCCTGGAAGCCCTGGATCTCGACGGCATCTCCGGTGGAGAAGGGATTCCTGAGACTGAGTAAAATACCGGCGAGGTAGTTCTCTACGATATTGCGGAAGGCGAAGCCGAGGGCGATACCCGCGACCCCGGCAATTCCGAGGATGGCCGCCACGATGGCGGTGGCATCAAGAATCTCCAGCGCGATGAAAATGCCGATACCCAATACCAAAAGCCGCAACGCACGACCGAGGAGATCACCGGCCAGTTCATTCATGCCAAAGCGGCGGAAGACCCTGCGACGCTTCTTCAAGCCGGTTCCGATAAACCACGCGAGGGCGACAATCAGGATAGCGATGCCGATCAGGGGCAGCTTCCGGATCGTAGTCGTTCCCAGCTCGCGGGCTTTATTGATGGCCGGTTGCAATCGGGAGCCGACCTCCAGATTTTCCTCCATGCGGTCCAGCACGTAAATCACGCCTTCCGTTTTCCGGGCGAGCCCAAGGGCCTCCTCAGAAGCCTCCGAAGTAGGTGCGCTGCCAGACAAGGTCACCACTCCGGAATTCGAGCTGACTTCTAGCTCCTGGAGTTCATCGATCTGCTCGAAGATTCCATTGAGGCGCTCCTCGATTTTTTCATCCGCCGTGAGCTTCGGATTTTCAATCGCGATGGCATCCTTCTGGGCCAGAACAGGGGCAGCCAGCATGAGTATGGTCATCTGGAGTAGGAGGAAAAATCTCATGTGCGGATGATTCCGTAAAAATCCAATCGCACAAGAGGCAACCTGAAAGCCATTTGCAGAGAACCTGATGAAGGAGAAATTCATAAATCTGAAACAAGTGGCTGGCCAAGGAATGCCCGCCTTCGTAAAAAGAAGGCCATGATCCGTTCAATCGTTACCCTCGCCGCTCTCGCCATCACCGCTCTTCTTTCCTCCTGCTGCTGCTTCTAAGCGTAGATACTAGGCTTACCCGGACTCCATGCCGAAGGTTCCTCTCAACTTCCGGGAAATTCCCGGAGGTAAAATGGTTTCCCGTGCCCGCTCCTTTCGCGAGGAAATCGAGCGACGGCGAAGCGTCAGGGACTTTTCCGACCGTCCGATTCCGGACGGAGTTCTGGAGGATTGTCTGGCGGCTGCGATCACAGCGCCGAATGGGGCTAACCTGCAGCCGTGGCATTTCACGGTGATCCGCTCGGCTAATAAGAAGAGAGAGATCCGGATCGCGGCAGAAGAGGAGGAGCGGGAGTTCTACCAAAAGCGTGCCAGTGATGAGTGGCTGGAGGCGCTCGCTCCCATCGGCACCGATGCCGAAAAACCTTTTTTGGAAGTCGCTCCCGCTCTCATCGCGATTTTTCAGAAATCTTCGGTCACGCTCCCAGGCGGGGAGAATTCCAAAACCTATTATCCGAAGGAATCGACGGGCCTGGCCACCGGATTTCTGATCTCAGCCCTCCATCACGCCGGGCTCGCCAGCCTCACCCACACGCCCAGTCCTATGAAGTTTCTCAATGAGATCCTGGGGCGGCCGCCGTCCGAAAAACCCTTTCTGCTTCTTGTTGTCGGCTACCCCGCCGAGAGCTGCGAAGTCCCGGATATTAAACGTCGACCGTTCGATGAACTGGTCGATTTCTGTTAGAAATGCACTTGATTTATCTCTTCTCTTGGAAACTGGCACGGCAAGTGCTTTACTGAGACTGTCAGCATCACTAATTACGTTCATGAAAAAAATCGAAGCTATCATTAAGCCGTTCAAGCTCGAGGAGGTCAAAGAAGCCCTCGCCGAAGTTAATGTCCAGGGAATGACGGTCACCGAGGTCAAGGGCTTCGGACGACAGAAAGGTCATACCGAAATCTATCGCGGTTCCGAATACACCGTTGATTTCCTACCCAAGGTCAAAATCGAAATCGTGGTGAACGACGAAGATGCCCAGAAGGTTGCCGAAGCGATTGTCAAAAGCTCCAACACCGGCAAGATCGGTGATGGTAAGGTCTTCATCTCTCCTGTTGAGGAAGCGATCCGTATCCGAACCGGCGAAACTGGTTCAGAGGCCGTGAACGTCAGCTAGGTCCCCCACCCTATCCAATTTTAAAAAAACCACTGCTTTTCGGAGCAGTGGTTTTTTACGGCAGCGCATTCCACGCAAGACTCTCGATTTTGAACAAGGCAGCAGCGAGAGCGCGAGCGAAAGAAGAGTGATCCCATAAGGAGGTCAGAAATTTCTGATGGACGATCCGGACTTCCCCCCTCCTCGATTCTCCCTAAACTCCACCCATGCCCACTGCCGCCGACCTCGACGCCGCGATCCGCGATGTCCCAGATTTTCCGAAGCCCGGAATCCTCTTCAAAGACATCACGCCGGTCCTCGGCGATCCGGACCTCTTCAGAGGCTCCCTAGAACTCCTCGCTGAGACTGCCGGAGACATCAAGATTGATAAGGTGGTTGGGATCGACGCACGCGGCTTCATTTTCGCTGCAGGAGTGGCGCACATTCTCGGGGCAGGCTTCGTGCCGGTTCGTAAGAAAGGGAAGCTTCCCTGGACCACTCACCAGATGGCTTACTCGCTGGAATATGGTGAGGACGTGGTTGAAATCCATGCGGACGCGATTCAGCCCGGTGAAAAGGTCCTTCTCGTCGATGATCTTCTCGCCACCGGTGGCACGGCCGCTGCTGCTATCAAACTCCTTAAGGCACTGGATGCGGACATCGTGGCGGTCTCATTCTTGATCGAACTCGCTAGCCTCAAAGGACGTGAAGTCCTCGGCCACCCGCAGATCAACGCCCTTCTCACTTACTAGACATGTCCTTCGAAAACTACTCCCGCAGCCTTCTCCGCTACCCAGACATCGGCTTTTCTCTGGATCTCTCCCGGATGAATCTCCCCGCCGATTACACCGGGACGATGCAGCCGAAGATTGATCGAGCGCTCTCGGACCTCACAAAACTGGAAGCGGGTGAAATTGCCAATCCTGACGAAGGCCGCATGGTGGGCCATTACTGGCTGCGTAATCCCGACCTCGCTCCGACTGAGGAGATCAAGAAGCAGATCATAGAGCCTCTGACCGCGATCAAGGAATTCGCCTCGAAGATTCCCACCGGGGAAATTGCGCCTCCATCCGGCGGAGTCTTTACCAATCTTCTCATTATCGGCATCGGCGGATCCGCTCTGGGACCGCAGCTCATTTATGAAGCCCTCGGGGAAGTCGACGGAATGACAACCTACTTCTTTGACAACACCGACCCGGCGGGGATGGATAAGGACATTGATACGATCCAGAAAACCGACGGCGGACTTTCAAAAACCCTCGCGATCGTCATCTCGAAGTCCGGTGGCACTCCGGAAACGCGCAATGGCATGGTCGAGGCAAAGCTCGCTTATGAAGAAGCGGGGCTCGACTTCGCAAAGCACGCCATCGCAGTGACTGGTGACGGCTCGAAGCTCTCGAACTTTGCGAAGGAGGAGGGCTTCATCACAACCTTCCCGATGGAAGACTGGGTGGGCGGCCGCACCTCGATCCTCTCGACAGTGGGCCTCGTCCCCATGGCTCTACAGGACATCGACTTCGAGTCCATGCTCGCAGGCGCGAAAGAGATGGATGAATACACCCGCTCCTCCGAAATCGAGAATAATGCCGCCCTACGTCTCGCCCTAGCCTGGTATCACGAAGGAAACGGCAAGGGTGAAAAGGACATGGTAGTCCTTCCTTACAAGGACTCCCTCGTCCTATTCTCGAAGTATCTCCAGCAGCTCATTATGGAGTCTCTCGGCAAGGCCGAGGACCTCGACGGCAAGACCGTAAATCAGGGCCTCGCAGTTTACGGCAACAAGGGCTCGACCGATCAGCACGCTTACGTCCAGCAGTTGCGAGATGGATTGCACAACTTCTTCGCCACCTTCATCGAGGTTCGCAAGGGCCGGAGCAAGTCGTCCCGCACCGTCGATGGCACGAATACCTCCGCCGATTATCTGCAGGGATTTTTACGTGGCACTCGCGAAGCACTTTATGAAAATGGGCGCCGCTCGGTCACCATTTCAATCGAGGAAGTGACGGCGCGCACCCTCGGCCACCTGATCGCCCTCTTCGAGCGCGCGGTCACATTTTACGCCTCGCTGGTGAACATCAATGCCTACCACCAGCCGGGTGTTGAAGCAGGTAAGGCGGCAGCCACCACCTTCTTGGATTTGCTCAATCAGGTCCGCGGACACCTCACTGCAGATCACAAGAGCGCGGAGGACATTGCGACCGAGATCGGGGGAAATCCCGAGAGCGTTTTCCATGCTCTCGTTCATCTTGCCGCGAATGCCGAATGCACCCAAATGCGTGGCGAAACGGCGGCGGAGGACAGCTTCTTCCTTTAGGAGGATCCAGGCTTAACTTGGCAGGTTAATGTGACCGGAAGCACCGCAGAAAGCCCTCGATGCCGGGGATAAATATAGTGATTTAAGTTCACTTGCCGACTGGTTTCTGAATAACTGGTTTGATGAAACAATTACTTCCCCTCACATGTCTCGGAATCTCAGGTCTCAATGCCTTTACCCTCAGCTTTGAGGCCAGCGACTTCGGCCTGACTACCACTTTCAGCAATGTTTCTACGTTTAGCTTCGAGATGGAAATCGATGCCCCGCTTTCGCCGGGGACACCTTACGTTGATCCAACCATCGGCTCGTTTGACTACAGTGTGAGTGGGGACCTCGAGATGGGGACCCCTTCTGGTTTTCCTGCATTTGCCTTAGTGAGATCAGTCACGAATGCAGAGTATTACCAAAACGGCAGTCTTAATTTTGAAATCGCGGCGGGCGCAGATCTCAGTGATGGCCTACAACTCTCAGAACTGGTGGGAACCGGCCCAGTATTTCAACTCAACGCACGAGAAGTGGGAACCGGGAGATTCCATCCGGCCCTCCTGATCTTGAACTCCGACGGAACCGGGAGCATCCGGAACTCCAATAACGACCCAACTGGAACAGCCGAGATCGCAGCGGGTTCTGAATACATCACGGAACTCACCTTCGATCCGAGCACTCTGACCATCGCGGTTCCTGAGCCGGGGACCCTGGCACTTTTGATTCCCGGTCTTGGACTGGCCTTTCGCCGGCGGCGGGTAGCTTAGGCTTGTTAAAGTTTTTCAGGTGCCTGCAGGAGCTCGCTGATGCGCTGCAGGAGCAGACCGGCACCACCGCCATCGACGACACGGTGGTCAAAGGTCAGACAAAGTTCGGTCTCGGTAACCGGGACAAAAGCATTCACCTCGTCGCTCCACTTGGGCTTCTTAATCCCGGCGGCGAGTCCAAGGATGAGGGTCTCATTGGGAAGCGGAATGGGCGTGCCCCACTTCAAGCCGAAGGTGCCGAAGTTCGTCACGGTGGCAATACCGCCACTCGTCTGATCCGGTTTGAGACGGCGGGTGCGGGCCTCATCGACCAGCTTTCCGTATTCCTCAGCCAGCTCGGGCACCTTGTGCTGATCGACGTTGCGGAGGACTGGAACCATCACGCCGTCCTCGACCTGCACTGCCACTCCGATGTCGAAGGCACGGGGATGGACAATTTTTTCCCCGATGAGGAATCCCGCTGTCGCTGGCTCCTCAGCGAGGGCGATGGCGAAGGCCCGGAGGACATAAAGAGTGAGGCCCGGCTTCGGATTCTGGCGCGAACGGTGCTCCAAAACAGCATCCAGCATGACCGGCAGACCGACGGACGCGAGAGGTCGCGACCACGAGCGGAGCATGGCATCCGCCACCGAAAGCCGCATCGGCGACGCGGTGGTGTGGGGCCATTTGTGAATGTATTCTAGGAAGTTCTCCAAGTCCTCAACGGTGACGCGCCCCCCTGCCCCACTGCCGGCGATGGCCGAGATGTCCGCACCCCGAAGGCCGAGTTCATCCATGCGGGCGCGCATGCGTGGCGAGATGTAATGAGCGCCCTTCATCCCAGCTGGAACGGGCAATCCCTTCACACTGGGCTCGATGAGCTTCGGCTCCTCATAGCTCTGCTCGGTCTGACGGAAGTGGAGATTTTCCTCTTCCGCGCCCTTTTCGGATTCCTCTGTTTTATCCCCCATCACCGGAGCACCAGTGCGGGCGATCTCTTCCTCGCTCGCTTCCAGAATACCAAGAAGACTTCCGACGGCGTAGTTCTCCCCTTCCACGCCACGAATCTCCAGCACGGTACCGCCGCAGAGCGTGGTCACACCCATGGTGGCTTTATTGGTCTCGACTTCGATGATCTCCTGATCGGCGACAACGGTATCACCGACGGCGATATTGAGTCGCACAATGCTGGCCTCGGCGATGGATTCGCCAAGCTGGGGCATGATGATGGGAACCTGGGGCATGATGGAATAGGAGCTGACCTGTTAAAAATTCAGAAGTTCACGGAGCTTCTCCACGATGGACTCCGGAGTGGGTCGATGAGAGGCCCAGAGATCTGGATGATAAGGAATCGGAGTGTCCTTGGCATTCAGGCGGAGCGGCGGAGCATCCAGAAGATGGAAACCCTCCGCAACCACGCGCGAGACAACTTCGGCGGTGACACCCCCCCAAGGGAAGGCTTCGCCAAGAGCGAGTAGCCGACCCGTGCGGGCGACCGATGCGATCACGGTATCCAGATCGAGCGGCTTTACCGAGCGGAGGTCCACAACTTCAATCTCCCAACCTTCGGAGGCGAGGCTATCGGCTGCGCGGACCGCCTCGTGCACCATCGCGCTGTAGGTCACGACGGTGGCGTGCTTTCCGGGGCGGGCAATGCGGGCCTGTCCCAGCGAAAGACCCGGCTCGCCGATCTCGTCCGACTTCAACCAGCGGTAGAGGAACTTATGCTCACAAAAGATGACGGGATCATCGAGGAGGACGGCCTCCTTCAGGAGATGATAGGCATCTGAAACATTCGCGGGAGCGATCACAACGAGCCCGGGATAGTGACCGTAAAGAGCCTCCACCATCTGGCTATGAAAAGGGCCGGAACCGGGGGTGCCGCCGCAGGGCATGCGGACGGTCAATGGTACGGGAATTCCCGTACGATAGAAGTGTGTGCCCGCCTGATTCACGATCTGGTTGAAGGCCACCGAGGAGAAGTCGGCGAACTGCATCTCGACAATGGGGCGCATTCCACTGATGGCCGCACCAATGGCCATGCCAACCATGGCATCTTCACTGATCGGGGAATCGAGCACGCGCTCGGGAAATTCCTCCTGCAAACCTTTGGTGGCCTTGAAAGCACCGCCGAAGGCTCCGATGTCCTGTCCGTAAAGGAAAACATCCTCTCGCTCGCGGAGAAGATCCAGCTGGGCCTGGCGGATGGCATCGATGTAGGTGACGCTCATGAATTATTGCATGCCGGGGGTTGAAACGGCACGCCAATCCTCACAGTAGGGATCGGGACCATTTTCTTTTTGAGCGATGGCAACCGCTTCCTGGACCTGTTCGCTCGCTTCCTCCTGCCAGCTCTCGATTTCCGCAGCAGTGGCATAACCGAGTTCAATGAGTTCCACTTTCCCATTCTCAACACAATCGCGCCCGAGGAGGGAGTTCTTCAACTCCGGAGCGACGTAGGAGCCGTCATCGTGCTCACCATGTCCGCAGAGGCGGAGAAGGCGACCGACCACCATCTGTGGCCCGTTACCGGAGCGGGCGGCATTGACCGCAGTCTGAATACCGGTGAGACAGCTAACGAGACTGGTCGCATCGATCTCAATTCCCCCTACCCCATATCCGGCGGCGCGGTCGAGGAGGGAATTGCATGCGAATTGGCGCTCGCGAGGGGTCGAGTAAGCGAATTGATTATCGGCGACGAGGATGACAAGCGGGAGTTTTTCGACCGCTGCGAGATTGAGTCCTTCATGGAAGGCCCCAGTGGAAGTGGCCCCATCACCCACGCAGGTGGCACCGACGACCCCGGTGAGCGAGCCCTGCATGCGGCGTGCGATGAGCATGCCGGCGACGACGGACACGGCACTGCCAAGGTGGCTGATCATGGCGGGGCGTCTTTCAGAAGGGCGCCCCCGGTGAATATTTCCATCGCGACCACGCATCGGTCCCTGGGCAGAGCCAAGGTGGGTCCGGGTGGCATCGATCAATTCCTCCCCGAAAGCGGTACGCCCGGCCTGATCCCGAATGAGTGGGGCGAAGATATCGCGATCCTGATCGAGGAGGCAACCGAGTGATCCGGAGAAGGCCTCCTGCCCGGTGCCGAGGTAAACGCCGCCCACGATTTTTCCAGCCTTATAGAGGCTGGCAAGCTTCGACTCCAAGGTGCGGGAGAGAATCATCATGC
Source organism: uncultured Verrucomicrobiales bacterium (assembly GCA_937969125.1). Lineage (GTDB taxonomy): Bacteria > Verrucomicrobiota > Verrucomicrobiia > Verrucomicrobiales > Akkermansiaceae > SW10. The sequence continues at coordinate 23,089 of CALBVA010000158.1, forward strand.
GCAGGGTGCGGCGCATGAGATCACGACCGATCGTCGCCGCCGATGAGGGCGAGGAGGATAGGATAACGGGAATCTGGGGCGCGGACATGGCTGCGGTGAGGCTGGTTGTTAGATCTCCTGATCGATGGCTTTCAACTCAAGAAAGAGATTATTCCACCGCTCAAGACGGGGCTTGAGGAGGAGCTTTTGATCGACGATGCGGCGGCGCACGATCTCGAAGAGACCACCGTATTCGACATAGAATTCCCGCACGCCGTCTTTGTAGTCATCGGTGAGGGAATTCGCAAACGGTTGTCGTAAATCTTCGAGCCGCTCGATGAAGTCACGGCAGACGAATTTCCGCGAGGTGGCAGCATATCCGGCTGCGGCGAGGAGGGTGAGGAAGCCAATGCCGACCCCGATCCAAGGCCACCAGCTCCAGCCGAGACCGCCACTGACACCGGCGAAGATGAGCGAGCAGAGGACGCCGATCATGAACTGGCGCAGGATGATGCGGCGATTTTCCATCTGCATATCCAGCGCACTACGGATGCGGAGATGGCCCACGGCATGACGGGCAGCCACACCTAGTCTTTCCACGAAGCGGTTGCTGGCACCGGCGAGTGATTCGGTGTCTTTTTCGAAGTCGGGTGCATTGACATCGAGATTTTCGCGGAGACGAGGGACGACGGTCTCCCAATGCGTGCGGCAGCTCTGCACAAGGTCCCCGCCGTCGTTCGTGGCACGCTGTTCGACCGCTTTCTTCACCGCTTCGATGAGGCTTTTCTCGATGGTGCTGGGGATGGTCTCCTCCTTAAAGAGCGAGATAATACTCTGCGGAATGGCCATGTGGGCCGAGAGATCGATCGCAGCTTTTTTTCCCTCGTTTAGGAAGACATCGCCCAACCCGGTGAGACCACCGGAGAGGTCCCGGGCCACTCCCTCCCGCCGAGCATCGAGTTCATTTTCGAGTTCGCGTAGGAAACGTTCATCCGAATCGAGATTGCTGGTGCGGGTGTCGATCTGTTCTTCAATGCGACGCAGAACGCTCTCGGTGGCGCGGACGGATTCGCGGAGAATCTCTTGGCGGGCTGGATTGGAAAGAATGCGGCGGGAAATGTGTGACTCCAGCGGCGGGAATCCACTCTTTCGCCAGAGGTGAGAGGAACCGGTTTCGGAATGCTTGGCCTCCATCGCCATCTTTCCAGAGACGGGATAAACCACAGGGAGAAAGCCGAGCTTCTGCTCTGCCAACGTGCGGATGTGGCCGAGGATCACCTCAATGTCCGCCTCATCCTTAAGGTCGCATTGCTGCAGGACGAAGACGGCATTTTCCAGCTGCGATTCGGGGAGGCGGCTAATGAGCTGCCAAGTCGCAGCACCCCAGGGATTTTCCACGGGAAAGACGAAGAGAAGGACATCCGCCACAGGTAGGAAACCCTCGATGACGGTGAGCTGGCCATCGCTAAGCTTATTCGTCCCCGGAGTATCAACGAGGTGGAAGTCACGGAGGAGATCGAGTCGGCGGAAGCGGTGTTCGAGGTCGGGACCGTCGCCGACATTCTTTTCGACTGGCCCGACATGATAGTGCTGGACCGTCTTGGTGTCCGGGATGTCGCTTACAGGACAAATTGACTGACCAAAGAGGGCATTGAGGAGGGTCGATTTCCCGGAGTTCACCTCCCCGCAGACAATCCAGAGAAAGGGATTGAGGAGGGATTGGAATGAGGATCCTTCCGCCTCCAGTTCGGAGGTTTCGGTGGCACATTCGTCGCCCAGACTTTGGACACCCGCGACGACATCGATCAGGCGCTGCCGCGTCGCGAAGTAGCGTTCGCCAAACATCTTGGGTTTCCGGTGGACGGCGGGCCTCGGTGATCCGGCTGATCTAGGCCTGGCCCTTTTGGGCGAGCATTTGGGAGACCGTGATGAACTTGAAGCCCCGAGAGAGCAGACCATCGAAGGTGCCGGGCATGGCAGTCACGGTAGGAGCATGGAGGTCGTGCGCCAGGATAATGGCACCATTGTTCGCGGCTTTGAGAATGCGGTTTGTCACCACGGACGGGCCGGGGCGTTTCCAGTCCTGCGGATCGACGGACCACATGATGGTGGGGTAGCCGAATTGGGAGAAAACAGCGTTCCTCTGATCGGTGCGGAGGGCTCCGTAGGGAGGACGCATCGTGCGGGGTCGCACTCCAGCCGCGCGGACGATCGCATCCTGGGTGCGGCGCATCTCCTTTGAAACTTCCGAAGCACCGAGCGAGGTGAGCTTGCGATGAGTGTAAGTATGATTCCCGATTTCATGTCCTTCCGAGACAATGCGGCGCACGATCTGGGGGTAGCGGTCCACATTGCCACCGATGACGTAAAAGGTGGCCTTAATGTTCCGTTTGCGGAGCATGTCTAGGAGACGCGGGGTGTTTTGCGGATGCGGACCGTCATCGAAAGTCATCGCCACATAGGGCTGGGTCGAGGGACCGCGTGAGTGGGTTACGGTGCGGCCGGAGAAGGTCGAGGGGAGATTCATATTCGGGTTCCGGAGACCCTGGTTGGCATAAGCGGGCGGACGATATAGAGTGTTCGCAGGCACCTTGACCGGGCGGGGAGCGGCGACGCGCGGCTTAGCGGCGGCCTGGGCGACTTTTTCCTTCCGGTTTGAGCAAGCCGGAAGCGCGATCAGGGCACCGGAGGTGAGGATGATGAATTTACGTCGCTTCATGATGAACTGGCGGAAATATGCGGGTCGGGCGATGGCTTGTCACGCATTTCCGAGAGGTGCGGGTGGGTCCTATTGACCGGCCTTTACCGTGCGATCTATCAAGATGAGTTGTTACCGATAAATTTAGCCGATGAGGATGAGCTTCTGTTTTCGGGAGAGAGATTTGATGCGGAGTTCCTCTTTTGCGGCGGCGGAGCGGGTGCCGATTTCTTGCTGGTAGACGAGCTTCAAGGGGCCTTTCCCGCGGGTGTATTTGGCACCCTTCGGGGCACCACTTTGGTGTTCGTTCAGGCGGCGGGCAACGTCGGTAGCGATCCCGGTGTAGAGGGAATCGTCAGCGCAGCGCAGGATATAAACGGACCAGATCGAGGGTTCGGGCATCAAAGAATTACTGGTTCTTGTAAGACTTTACGACCATGTCACTGAGGAACTGGTCCGGATCCTCGACGGCGGCCTCAGTCAGGATGAAGTCTGACTGGCCGGTGTTCTTTTGGATCAATTTTAGCCCGAACTGGTAGTCGCGAAAATGTTGGCGGGAGACTTGGAAGACGCTGCGAGCCTGGTCACCGGCCATCTTGACAAGTTTGGCGACGGCGGCGTCCTCAAGTTTAATGGTGACGCCGTGCTTATCCTTAAACTCGCGGACGAAGGCATCGACTTCCTGCCGCGCCTTCTCGACAACGAGTTCCTGGCCCAGCTCACGATACTTCGCTAGGTGATCCTCGCGGTTCGTGATGAGATCATCATTAACCACCAGCTCGGTGACCGAGGTTCCGGGGAGTTCGTATTTGAAGTCACGGAGGATACGCTCACCCACAGTCATGAGTCCGCGGGCTCCGGTCTTTTCCTCAGCCGCGAGTTTCGCGATGTGCTCGATCCCGTCATCCTTAAAGCGGATATCGATCCCGTAGGCTTCGAATTCGCGTTCGTATTGGCGGAGGAGGCTTCCTTCCGAGTATTTTAGGATTGCTTCTAAATCGTTCGCTTCGAGGTGCTCGCAGACCACGCGGACAGGGATGCGACCGATGAATTCCGCCTCAAATCCAAAGTCGATAAAGTCCTGAGTGGTAACGAGCTGGAAGAGTTCCTTATCGATGGCCGGTACAGCGGCGTCTGCAGAGAAGCCGATCTGTGAAGCCTGACTGCGTTTGTGGACGATCTTTTCCAGTCCGGAAAAGGCACCGCTTACGATGAAAAGGATGTGGCGGGTATTGATAGTGTCCTTACTCTTGCGGCCTTTTTGCATGTCCATCATAGACATCATCTGGCCGCGCATGTCCTGGGGATTTCGGAGTGGGACTTCCGTCTCCTCCATTAGTTTCAGCAGGGTCGTCTGAACGCCACGTCCACTGACGTCTCGACCGATCATGCCACCGCTGGAGGCCAGCTTGTCAATTTCATCGATGTAAATGATGCCGTATTCCGCGAGTGAGACGTCACCTTCAGCCTTCGCCACAAGCTCGCGGACGAGGTCATCGACGTCACCACCGACATAACCGGTCTCGGAGAATTTGGTGGCGTCCGCCTTCACGAAAGGCACGCCAATGAGCTCCGCGATGTGCTTCACGAGGTAAGTTTTTCCGACGCCAGTCGGGCCAACAACCATAACGTTTTGCTTTTGGAGTTCCAGTTTCCGACCTTCCTCGTCATCCGCTTTAATCGCTTTGACGTGGTTGTAGTGATCGCAGACGGCGATCGAGAGGGCCTTCTTCGCCTCGTCCTGACGGATCACAAATCGGTCAAGGTGTGCCTTGATATCGCGCGGAAGGAGGTCGAAGGAGAAGATGTCATCCTTAGAGAAATCGACTTCGTCCTCCGCTTCATCCTCGGCCTCACCCGTGAACATTTTGGAGTCCATTCCAGGGAATGGAAAAGCTCCCTTCCCGCCCATCTTCCCGAACATGTCTTCGAGAGTTTTACGAAAATCATCAGGGTTCAGTTCTTTGGGATCCTTGGGGCCTTTCGGTCCCTTGCCATCGTCATCACTCATGCGCGGAGTATCGATGAAGAGAGCGGAGAAGCAAGGGAGAGGACGTCATTCGAAAGAACTTTGACTCCTGCTTTGACTCACGAGGAGGGATTTTCCAACCTCGTCTGGATGAAAACTTTGCTTCTCCTCCCGATCCTCGCCGTCGCTTTTTCCGCTTTGAGTTCCTGTGGAAGCACCCAGCAGGTAGATACGCCAAAGCCGGAGTACATTCATCCGACGGATTTGGGTTAGCAGCCCGTTGAAAAAGGGGATGTTTTGCTGATTTTCCAAGCCGGAAACTCGCCTGACGTATGGAAAACCCTCCTCGAATGTGCTTTCCCCAGTTCAACCATGAAAATTCGGGTAGAGATGCGACTCATCAAACCCTTCTTTGACGGTTCGGAAAAAACCTCTGACGTCCAGAACCTCAGGGTCAAATTATAATACAACTGAAAAAATCCCGCATCACCTCGCGGTAAACCTCGCGCTTGAAATCCGGGAGCCACTGTAGGTCGAAGTCCTCGGGGTGAATCCAGCGGGCTTGGGAAAATTCCTGGTGTTCCTGGACCAGATTGACCTCGGGAGCCTCGTCTGAGACTCGGCAGAGGAAGTAGGTCTGCTCTTGTCCGATGAACTGCGCTTTGCGGGCGGGTTTCATACTCCGGACTTCATCGGGGTAGTCGTAACGGTATCCGCTTTTCGATTTCTCGATCGCATAGTGCTCCGGCTTCAGTCCAATCTCCTCCTCGATTTCGCGAAGGATCGCCTCTTCCGGCGATTCCCCATCGTCCACTCCTCCCTGTGGGAATTGCCACGCTCCGGGATTCAGGAGGCGTTCACAGATCAGAAGCTCACCGTTTGAATTTACCATGAGAGCGGCTACATTTGGTCGGTATTTTCCCACGCCGGATGATTAGCCAATTTCGCCCTCAGGGCAATAATCCTCCATTGACCTCCCCTCCCCACGCTCCAAGATCATCACATCATGAAAACCACCTTTTTCCTTATCGCCTTTCTCTTTTCCACTTTCCACCTCTCCGCACAGACTGCCGGAAATAACGAAGAGGAGGATTCTTCTCCGACCGAGGAGGAGATCAAGAAAGCACTCGAAAACGTGAAGGATGAGCTAAACCGGAAGCGGCGTTGGGAGGCCACCCTACCAGGCGGAAAATATGGCATTGCGCTCGGAGCGATCACCTCCATTAGCAAACACACCTACGTCCTCGACGGCTCCCTTCTCGTCACCGAAGTCTCGATTGACAGCACCGGAAATGCATTGGCGCGGTTCTATTACATTGAACCAATCACTACCGGGACGAACTTCGACTCCATTGCGCGGATTCAGGAGCGGTTGAAAGAACTTCAGAAAAAGGGACAGCAGCGCGTGGGAGGAACCAAGGTCGATGAAATGGCCCAGAAATCCTATCCCACTACAACCCATGCTAAGACGATTGAGTTTCGTGTGATGAATGAGATCGCACTTGATGCCCTTTATAACTCGGCGTATCGCGCGTGGGACGAGGGCAAGGGCCGCAAGTTCGTCCTCTCCAAATAATCCCCCAACCTGACAAAATATTCCCGCTTGCGAAAACGTCCTATGGACACAAATTAAGCCAAACACCGAAACAACCTATGACAAAATTTACGACCTCACTTTGTGCCGCTGCCCTCGCTTTCACTCCTCTTGCCCTGATCGCTGACAATCACGGTGAGAAGAAAGAAGCTAAAAAGGAGGCCACCGAGACCAAAAAGGCTGATCAAGAGATCACCGTGATCGTTCCTGCCACGAACCCGATGTCCTTCGATAAAAAGACCATCGAGATCAAGGCCGGCGAGACCATCAGCCTGACTCTGGACAATCAGACAACCCTTCCCAAGCTATCGATGGGGCACAATCTTATCATCCTGAAGAAAGATGCCGACATGACCGCTTACGCCACCAAGGCCATGGGAGCAAAGGACACCGAATTCGTTCCTGCTGACGAAGAGATGAAGGCAATGGTCATCGCGCACACCAAACTCCTCGGAGCCAAGGAAAAAGACACCATCACCTTCAGCATCAAGGAACCCGGTGAATACAAGTTCCTCTGCACCTTCCCTGGTCACTATGCTGTGATGAATGGCACCATTACCGTGAAATAAGGATTTCTTCTGAACCATTCTCAAGAGCGTGACTCCCCGGGGTCGCGCTTTTTTTGTGGACGGAAACCGGAAAGATCCGCACGAAATTCAATAGGCATTCCCTACGACCTTGGTAGAACGTTCCCCGCTCATGAAGTTCTCCACCTCACTTGCCCTTCTCCCCCTTCTCATCGGCCTGCTCCCGCTCAAGGCTGTCACGGCCTCCGAAAAGAATGGACGGGTCTCGATTGAAAACAAGTCCCTCCGCCTGACCTATGATCTGAAATCAGGGCACTACTCGGGCACTGATCTCACCTCCGGTCTCACTGCTTTTTCCAATGCCGCCTTTTCCATCGATGAAACCGGCTGGAAGCAGCCGAAGGGAACCACACGAAAGTGGTCCACGGAGAACCTGACAGACGAGTTTGGCAACGGGAAGAAGCTTACCCTCATCGAGACTCCCAACGCGGGTTATCGACCCATCAAGCACCTGCATATCTCAATCTACGATGACCAGCCCTTTGCCGTCCTGGGTTTCTCAGTGGAGAATCAACAGGCTTTTGCGATCCGCCCCAGGAA
>CALBVA010000159.1 GCA_937969125.1 uncultured Verrucomicrobiales bacterium
GGAATCGAGCGTCTCGTCAAACGCGCTCTCGACGAGCCGGCAGCGCAACAAAATCCGCAGAACTAGGAGAGCTGTCCCAGCGCCTGCAGCAGCGGAAAGGAATAGATCCCGGTGCTGTGCCCGTCTGCCCAGAAGAACTGAAGGGCATAGCCGCCCATTCTTTCGTGGCGAAGCAGCTCGAAGCTTTTGGCATTATAAGTCACCTTCGGTAGGAGCACCTTTCCGGTGACATCAGGCTCACCCTGGCAGGCCGCGCAGGGGCAGTTTTTCCGCAGAGCTTCCAGGCTGATGAAGCTTTCACTTCCGCCCGCCCAGGCGAGCGCCACTTCTCCGCCGATGACGGCGATATTCTCTAGCTGGATGGTTTCCATGATTCTAGCGGGTCAATCGCGGCCCGAAGATCGCCGAGCCCACACGCACGATGGTCGATCCTTCCTCAATCGCCACCTCAAAATCTCCGCTCATCCCCATGCTGAGTTCCGGAAGAGTTCGCCCCGTTCTCTTCTCCAAGTTCTCCTGTAGTTCGCGAACTTTCGCAAACCAAGGTCGTGCCTCTTCCGGCTTCTCCACTCGCGGCGGAATGCACATCAGCCCGCACCAGTTGAGATGACTCATGGCTGATATTTCTTCCGCTGCCATGTGAAGCTCTTCTTCAGAGAAGCCTCCCTTGCTTTCCTCCCCGCCGATATTGACCTCCAGAAAAATCTTCGGCCGGAGAGCCAGCTCACCCGCGATCCGGTCTGTGAAAGTCGCCAACTTGAGCGACGAGATGCTGTGAATCACCGGGAACAGAGGGAGCACCTTGCGAACCTTGTTTCGCTGCAATCCGCCAATGAAATGCCACTCAAGGTTTTCCGGAAGGGCTGGGATCTTCTCCTCCCCTTCTTGAAGACGGTTCTCTCCAAAGAGAAGCTGACCCGCCTTCACCGCTTCGGAGACGCGCTCCGCCAGCCAGGTCTTGGACACGACCATGAGTTCGCAATCTCGCCCTGATCGAGCAGAAGCAGCCGCCACACGCCCACGAATAACGGCGAGATTATCCGCAATGTCAGACATCCCCCTTACTCTCCAGCTTCGGCGACCTTGCCTGAGCCCGTGGCCTTAATGAGATCGCGCAGGATCGAGAGGCTCTCACGCTTCACCGCATCGAGACCACTGGGCCATTCCGGGGTGTCATCGAGATCGGCGATGTCGTCTTTCGCACGGCGCATGTGACGCTCCTTGTCGCCCTCCAGATCCACCTTCGGAAGCTCTTTCGCTTTCACGTCATCCAGAGTCAGACGATGCATCTCAAATTCCTTCAAGTCCTTCTCCGCAATCTTCGCGAAGCGCTCGATCCGTTCGGCATTCCGCTGCTTCCGGCGCTTATTGTTCTCCGAGATCTCATCGCGACGCTCGTCAATCTTGAGCGAGATGGAGTTTTCCTTCATCTGCTGGTCGAGTCGCTTGGTGTCCTCGATGACATACTTGAAGTCTTGGCTCTTCGCGACACGGGCCGCGCTCTTTTTCTTGAGGGTAGAAAGGAAGAGTTTCTCCCGGTGTAACGGTTTAAGATCCCTGGCTGGGGCGATTCGGTCGTGCGGTAGCGCGTGATCAGCATACTTCTCTCCGACTTCCAGCGCATCCCTGACCGAAGGCAAGACGATGTCAGGAATGACCCCCTTCTTCTGGGTCGAGCTACCGGCAACCCGATAAAACTTCTGGATGGTGAGCTTTACTGCTCCGGCAAGATCGCGGTCATCGAGTGGCGACATGAAACGCGCAATCTCCACCGGCTGTTGAACGGTTCCTTTTCCAAAGGTCGAGGACTCTCCGACAATGACGGCGCGATTGTAGTCCTGTAGAGCACCAGCAAGGATTTCACTCGCCGAGGCACTTCCCTTGTCGGTCATGATGACGATGGGGCCATCGTAAAGAGGCTTACGGAAGGGCGATCTCAGCGACTCGACCCGGCCGGTGGTCATTCTGATCTGAACGACCGGCCCTTTCCCGACGAAAAAGCCGGTAATGCGCCGCACCTCCTCCAACGAACCACCTCCGTTGCCACGAAGATCGATGGCCAGACCATCAACCTTCTCTTTTTTAAGGCGATCCAGAATGAGTTCGAGGTCACGGGAGACACGAATATTCTCATCCTGAGGGTCAAAGTAAAACGAGGGGAGCTTGATGACCCCGACCTTCATTGCGTCAGCACCCTGACCATAGGAAATGATCTCCGCCGTGGTCAGCTCATCCTTCATCGTCACTTCTTCACGCTTGATCACGATAATTTTGGTTTCCCCTGGCGCTCCATCGGCGGGCTCTACTTTCAGAGCCACGGGAACGCCGTCTTTGCCGCGGATCTTCTCGACGACTTTATCGAGCGGCATGAACATGATATCGATCCACTGACCATTATTCTTAGAGTCCACGCCGATCACTCGATCCTTGAGGCGGAGTTCGCCCTGCCGATCAGCGGGGCCATTGTTCACAATTCCCTCGATCTTCGTCGCGCCGTCATCCTCTGCACGCAACAAAGCTCCGATTCCCACGAGGCGGTTCTGGATTCCGACGCGGAACTGCTTGAGCTCGCGATCAGAGAAATACTCCGAGTGAGGATCATGGGCTCGGGCAACCGCACTGAGGAAGTAATTGGAAATATCCTGCTCGTCGGCCGTCTCGATGGTTTTCAGAAAGCGCTCATATCGTAGGGAGATCTTTTCCTTCGCGCTGGGCTGATCCTTCAAAGGATCGGCTTTCCCCTGATCCTTTGCGCGGCGGGCGATCTCCTCGCGGCGGAGGGTTTCGGCAAGTAGGGCATCCTTCAACTGCAGTCTCCACAAATTGGAAGCCTCGGCGGCATTCTTAGGCCAGGCCGCCTCTTCCCGGTCGCGTTGAATGGATTCCTTCTTATCGAATGAGAAATCAGCAGTCTTCAAGAGACTCTGAACCGTAGAAATCCTCTCGGTAACGCGCTGACGATAGACCTCATAAACCTCGGTGGCAGCCGCCATGGAGCCGCGGCTCATGATGAGATCATCGAGTTGGGTGCCATATTTTTTCTGAAATTTGGCAATGTCGCCCGCTTCGAAATAAAGACGGCTGGGATCGAGATCCCCGATGAAATCATCGAGAATAATCTGGCTGAGATCATCATTGAACTCCAGCTTGGCATAGTGATTTTCCCTCAGGATCCGTGACATCTCACTCCCGACGAGATTGAAGTCGGCCGCCATTGTAGAGCAGCTAGGCAGGAGCCAGAGGCCCACCACGGGTGAGAAGAATCTGAGAAGGGTTTTTTTCATAAATCCGGAAATATGTAAGGGATTGAGGAAGGGTAAGGAATGAGGTTTGTGAGCAACAAATAAACCTTGTTGAGAAGCAATGTAGCTTAAGAGCGATCCCCAGCGATGAGATTTTTCTCATGTTTCTCAATCTCGTCACCAAGCCAGCCCTGAAACTCACTCAATTGGGAGAGAATTTTCTCCGAAATCAGCTCCCTCTCATTGTCCTTGGAGGAATCCCGGGCCATTTCACTCGGCGTGGGAAGCACACCCAGTTTCAAGGTGAGCGTGATGGTCTTTCCTTCCCGGATGACCGTCAGGGGGATTTCACTCCCAGGAGAATTCTCCTGAATTTTTTCCGCGACGCGATCATTCAAACTCAGATCGTAGTCTGCCTGCCAATCTCGAACCTTCAGCAGGATGTCATTGACCTGTAAGCCTGCCTCGGCCGCCGGAGTGCCCTCCACCACTCTGATAATAGTGACCCCAGGAGGATGAATGATCTCTCCTTGTTGAGGCCTCGGCTGAAAGTTCAGGGCTGGACTCGCGACCGGTCTCATCACGATCCCGACATAGCCTTTCGGCGGGAAGTAAGCTCGCTCCATCAGCGGCAACAGACGCCCTCGGATTTCCGGATCATCCTCTTCCAAATATCGTTTCAGAAGCACGGAAAGAGCCTTCTTCGGTTGCCGAGCAATCCAAAGGCGCACCTTTTCGGAGCTCTCTGCCCGGGTTCGATACTCAGCTCTCCCAAGACTGTTCAAATCAGGCACTTCCTCCGCATTCCCAGACAGAATCAGGGACAGCAGCGAAAAGCAAATGACGGATCTGATCTGCATCACCTTCAAGAATAGCCTTCCGTCGCCTGAGAGCAATCTACCAAACTACAAAAAAAAGCAGCCGCGCCAGATGGCGGGGCTGCTTTGAAAATTGGGGAAAATCCTTATTTCCCGTTCCACTTCTGCTGTGGAACGTCGATCGCATCCTTATTGTAGATCTTGATCGTTTTGTGTTGGTCAATCTTCAGATTGTATACTTTTACCTTCCCATTCCGGTAGAGCTTTACTCGATTAATCGCTCCATAAGGAGTTGGACCTCCAGCTGCCTGAACCGCAGCATAAAGGGTCATCCCATTGCTGAGCGGCTTTTGCCCGGGTGCGCGGACATGGCCACCTACGGTGAAGGTATCCTGAACCTTCCCCTGATCTTTGGTGCTGTTTACGATAAAGTTCGGATTATTATAGATCCCAGCGGCTTTGTATTTCGCTGCAATCCTAGCTGCCAATTGATCCTTTGTCAGACCAGACGCCTTAACCTTTCCAATTATCCACATGTTGATCATTCCGCTCGCCGAGACTGGGTAAGTATTGTCCAGGCGGGCTTTTTCACTGGTTGGAACTCCGGTAATGGAAATTTGCAACTGCTGGTCGGGCTTAATTTGGCCGAAGACGGTAGTCACCGACAGGGCGGCGAT
>CALBVA010000160.1 GCA_937969125.1 uncultured Verrucomicrobiales bacterium
TGTCTCCGATGAGGTCGAGAGGAGCCGGCCAGAGCGGCTTGGGGATGATGCGAAACCGGGTGCTGTCCGGGAAGTGTCGTAGGAGTTCGTCGATGGCGAGCCAGTGACCCCGACGGCAGGCGGGGTTGACAAAATCGGGTGATGCCAGCGAGCGACTCTCCAGATGATCAAAGAGGCAGCCTTGCACAAGCTGCTGCGACTCGATAAGGGAGCCGGAATATTGACTCGGAAGAAGTTCCGTGAATTTTTTTGGCAGGATCAGTTGATGCTCGCGGAGGCGTTTGAGCTTGCGAGGATAGTTGTCCCGCGCGTCAGGCCCCGGATAGAGGAAGTCATTTTCAATCGGGACAGCGAGGTAAAATTTCGTGGCAAGTTCGAGATGAATAAGCGGGCCGCCGGAAGCCGAGACGAGAAGAAAATCCAGCTCCCCCACCGTGGTATGGCGGTCCTGTTGGAGTTGGAGATTTTGTTCGAGGAGGTCAAGCGAAGGAGACAGCTCGATAAGAGCGGTGAATGCATCCTCATACAGGTGGCCGAGCTTCTGTTGGAGGTTCAGGAGCGGAGGATCGGCTGGCATTAACAGCTGCGTCTGATCAAAGACCGGAGCTTCCGGCAGGGACCCGACCAGAGGCGCGCTGGTAACGAGACTTTGAAAAAGAGCGCGCGAAATGCTGGCAAGGTCCGGATCCATGAGCGGGTTGAATTGAAACGGATTTCCCGAGACTCGTCTTGGAAAAAAGTCGGGGAGCTTTATCGTGTGAGCATGCCGACGAAGAAAGACATTCAGGATCTCTACTTCATGGACTCGCGATTTAAGCTATTGGACATCGCAGCCTACCTCGACCGCGTGGACCGCCATGAAGGGGAAGCTGACTTCCGTCACCCAGCCTTTTCCAAGGCCGTGGAAGCAATGCTCAATCCTCCCACAGACAAGACCCGCGCCCAGGCAGTGCATCTCGCCTTCTCCGACCACTCCAACGAGCCAGCCGAGACCGCAGGACTTCAGGGTGCCTATGGTGCGGTGCCAGTAAAGGCTTAGACTAATAAATCCCATGCGCTACATCGAACCACACGCTCACATGGTCAGCCGGACCACGGCAGACTACCAAGCCATCGCCCAGGTCGGTTGCGAAGCTCTTTGTGAGCCAGCCTTCTGGGCAGGCTATGACCGGGCTTCAGCACAGGGATTTTTTGACTACTACCGCCAACTGACAGAATACGAGCCCGCGCGAGCCACGAAGTTCGGCATCAAGCATTTCTGTTGGCTCTGTATCAACCCCAAAGAGGCTGAGGATCCCGTCTTTGCACGCGAGGTGATGGCGCTCATTCCAGATTTCATCGACAAGCCGAACGTGCTCGGAATTGGAGAGATCGGGCTGAACAAGAACACCCGAAATGAGCTGGCGATCTTCGAGGAGCACGTCGACCTCGCCAAAAAATTCGACCGCCCCATTCTTATTCACACTCCCCACCTGGAGGATAAATTAAAAGGCACCCGCCTCATCATCGATGCGCTGAAGAATGCCAATGTGGACCGCAAAAGGGTCATCATTGATCACGTGGAAGAGCACACCGCCCCGCTGGTGCTGGATGAAGGCTTTTGGGCCGGGATGACGCTCTATCCTGAATCAAAATGCTCCCCCGCCCGTGCCATCGATATCCTCGAAACCTTCGGGATGGAAAATATTTGGATGAATTCTGCCTGCGACTGGGGAATCTCAGATCCTTTGGCTGTCATCAAGACAGCTCTCGAAATGAAAAAGCGCGCCCATTCGGCAGAGATCGTGGACAAGGTCATTTTCGGCAACCCCAAGGAGTTCCTGAGCCAGTGTCCAAACTTCCATCTGCACTAACTTGTGAATGCTCATTCTCTTTTTCTGTGATTGTTGAATCTTGATCCCGCTCATCTGCGGATCTAGAGATTCATCATGACACGTTATATCCTTTCTTCGCTCGTCTTACTCCAAGCCTCCCAAGCTGAAACAGTCTTATGGAAAGCTAGTGGTGAAGTCACTGCGGCCACCGGAAGCTTCTCAGACGGAGGCGTCATGGTCTCGGAGGTCGTGGAAATCAGGATGACTTATAGTGACGAAGCGACCTTCAACAACGATATGATCGATATCCCCCGGTCCATCTTCGGGAGCGTCGACACCGACCATCGTATCGATCTTAATTTAGAGCTTACCGTCACCATCGGCGGGCGGACCTGGAAAGGTATCACCACTACCGGCATCCCCGGATCACCCTATACCTTTCTGGTGCGGACTCAGAACTTCACCGGAGCGGAATTTGTAAAGCCCATCGTCAACTCGCAGGAAGGGGGAACCTTTTCCGAATTCTCCCTCGATGCCGGCGAGGGCGATGACCAAATCAGCCTCACCTTCAATGGCAGCGCCATCACTTTCGTCGGAGCAGGGATCCGGGCAGCTGACTTTTCCGTCGATGACCTTGGTTCGGCGGAAGGCTTTATCCAAAGTGACAGTAGCTCCAACCAACTCGCCTTTTCAATCGATCCCACCACGGTCCAGATTCTCAATGAATCAGATGAAATCGTTCCTCCAGTAGCGCCCACTGTCACCGCTTCAATCGTTCAGGGACGGGCCGCTCTGAGCTGGCAGAGTGACCTTCGCTTTCGCTATCGCGTCGAGTCCTCTCCGCTCCTCAACATGACTACCTGGAACGTCATCGAGACCAAGAACGGCACCGGCGCGATCATCTCCGTAGACTATGAGAAGCCAGCCGATAGCACCTTCTTTTATCGGGTCGTCGCAGTGCCGCGCCCTACGGCTCAGTAGTGGCCAATCAGACCAGCTTAGCTACTTCGGCGACATTGCGAAATCTCACTGCGCCGGGATCAAATTCTCCGGCACGGATCCTCTCAACCAGTTCCTCGCCGTACTCGATCGCGAGCGGATGCTCTCCCGCGAGAAATTTTCGAAAGCCATCAGGTCCACCGCAGTCTTCCGGCGGGCAGAGCCCAATGCCGTCATGCACACAGGGCTGCAACCCGTTTGAAGTCCCCTTCTCGCCGGCCGGGACAAGGTCTTCTACCATGATCAATCCCTCCCACACTCCCTCCGCCTCATACAGGTAGTGAAAGGAGTGAATCCCATTCGTGACCAGTTCCGTGATTTCATTTTGTATCCCGCAGTAGAGATCGTCCCGCTCTCCCTCTACTTTCCCCACCCCAAAGGCCACCGCCACTACGCCATTCTCACGCACCTGAAATTCGTGCCGGTGTTGATCCAGCCAACCCAGTGAATCCTGGATAGCGCAGTGGAGATCAAAAAAAGAACAGTCCGCTGGCAAGCTCACTCGCCTCCAAATCCCGACATCCACTCCGGTCAATTCCACCTTAAAGATCATGCGTGCGGGACTCGTCAATTCACGATAATCATTGACCTCCTCTAGCTCTTCCGGCTCCTCGGCCAGCATCTCCGCCAGATCTCCCCGCTCGGTCAACTGCTCCGCGAGACCTCCGATCAACTTTGCCCCCGCTCCGGTCGCCATGACCTTTTCCATGAAAGCAGCGACCTCTTCCTCACTGGAGTCCTCACCTGGGCTCTGATCCAGAAGCTGATTCAGTTCTTCCAGAGACTCGGCGGAGATCTCTCCGTCATTCACAAAAGGCAGGATGGGATCGGACATGGTGCTTATGAAAGGACGCATCTCCGCCATGGTCAATCAAGCACCTCAGCAGCAACACCAAAAGTCACCACCCTCCTCATAGCCATGAGCCGCGGCAAGCTTGCGAACCTTTTCGCGCCCGCCCGGCACACCGACCGCTGAAAGGAGCACAGCCTCCCGCCAACGCACTCCAAATTCCTCCGGTCCCGCGATCGGTGCGCCCTGCCTCGTGCTCCCCACCCGCCTTGGATCAATCTCAAAGTAGCCGTGCAAGACCACCCCGCGCGCCTTGAGTTCTCGACCGAGCACCTTTCCAATCGGTCCAGCTCCTGAGATCACCACCCCCTTTTCCTGAACCATCGGCAGCCGTAAAAGATACTCCGCCTTTAGTGCGAGCATCTTTTTTTGGCCGAATCTCTCGTCACTCCTCGTCAGGCGGTCATTGCGATCATGCCAGAAGTATAGTTCATCTCGTACTTTACCAAAACGGACCTCGCGCTCCAGCAACCGAAGCCAAAGGTCATAATCCTCCGCATAGCCATTTCGGAGATAGCCTCCGCTTTCGAGAAAGAGATCCTTCGACAACACCACCGTGGGCTGGACCACTGGGCTCTCCACGAAGCGTTCTTTCGCCGGGTCTTCCAACCCGTTCACCCAATCGACGTATCGCTGCATCCCCTCGCCCAAGCCCTCCCGCAATGAGATCCCGCAACTTACCAGATCATAGGTGCCCGATTCCAGCAGCGCGACCTGACGCGCCAGCCGGTCCGGCGCGCAGCGATCATCCGAGTCCATCCGCGCCAGCCACTTTCCGGTGCTTTTCTCCACCGCGAGGTCCAGTGCGCCCAGCAAGCTTGGCTCATCTCCGAGATCGAACAGCTTCAACCGCTTGTCGGAACAGGCCTGAAACTCCCGACGAACCTCCGGGAGACAAGCATTGAGAACCGCCAGAATCTCCACGTCAGGATGACTCTGCGCCCGTAGATCCGCCAGCGCCGCACCTGCCGTCGCGACGCCAGGACCGATTGGAAACACCACCGAAACGCGCTCCATCACCCTCTCAGCTCATCATGCCCTCAGCAAAAACATTCCCCTGCCCATCGACCATGAGCACCATCGGCCGTCAACAGACCTCGCAATCGTAGTCCAATTGTCCCCCGTAGTCCTCCGGGCTAATGGCATGGATCTCGAACCACTCACCACAGGCCGGACATTGCACACTCGTTCCATTCATAAAGTCCACGTTACTGCCGCAGAGCCGATTGGCAATCGACACATGGTCCGTATGCTGAGGAGTTCCTGACTGTGACTACCTTTGCGAAGGTCACTCCGTGACCGGAATGGCCTTGGGGATCTCCTCTTTCTCCGGTTCCTCGTCCTCTTCAGGCACGATGACCGCTTTCGGGATTTCTTCTTCCTCCTTTTCCTCGGGGACAATGACAGCCTTCCCGGGCTTCACGATGAGCTTGGGCGGAGCATCAACAGGCGGTGGAAGAGTCTTACGCATCTTAATATCGACGCGTCGGTTTGGAGCCTGGGCATCTTGATCGCCCTCAGTGACGAGAGGTTGAGTCTTGCCGAGAGGTCGGACGATGATGCGAGAGGCATCCAGCTGGAGAGCCTGGACCAGCCAATCCTTCACGGCCTGTCCGCGTCGTTCGGAAAGGCGGTTATTGAAAGCATCACCGCCGAAGAGATCGGTATGGCCCTCAACCCAGCAATACATCTTGGGATTCCGGTCTATGAGCATCGCCACGGTCATCAGAGTGAGGCGGGCGTCATCGCGGAGAGTGGCTTCATTGTAAGCGAAGAGAAGATCACTGCCGATGGAGGCCTTATTCTTCATGAGATCGCCGGGCGACATCTTGGCGTATTCCGCGAGTCCGGTGTAGCCGGTGATTTCTCCGGTCTCAGCATGACCTCCAGCTCCTTTCATGCGGTCCAGTGCGGCGAGGGCGGCCTTGGGATCGATTTTATCCGCGACCAGCGAGCCCTGATCGACCACGATCTGGCCGGTTTTGGCCTCAGGGAAATCGAGCTGAATCTTCCCCGGATCCGGGATATCCGGGGTGGCATTGGCCGCGATGGATGGCTTTAAAAGAGTGCCGCTGTCCACGCCCTGGAGCTGCGGCTTCTCGATCTTCATCTTCGGTAGCTCCGGCTCGGCGAGATTGGTATCGATGTCGATGTCGACATTCTGGATCTCGGCGAGGGCATCATCGGTGTCATCAATAAGTTCCATCTCAGTCTCCGGGCGAATGATGTCCTCCTCCGGCGGGGCCTCAACCGGGGCTTCATCGAGCATGGGCTCCACGGTGCTGAGACGGATGGGCTGGGTGACGATCTCCCGCGGCTCGGTGATCTCATTCTTAATCAGAAAATTCCCCGCCGCGACCAACAAGACCACGTGGGCGGCGAGCGCTAGGATCACGGCCACCAGAAAATACCAGCCGACGCCATCACGCCGTGGTGGCGTGTAGGTGCTGGAGGAGCCTTCCCAGGAGTATTCGTAATCCATCTGTAGGGACTATAACGTCGTGAAGAGGAGGTGCAATTCATCGATCCGCGAGATTTTTTCTGTTTCAGCGGCCTCAGGCCACCTACTTCTTGGGCGTGAGCTGCACAGTTTCAGGAATAGGATTGGCCGGATTCGGCACGGTGGGATCGGGAGTCTGGAAGATTCTCAA
>CALBVA010000161.1 GCA_937969125.1 uncultured Verrucomicrobiales bacterium
CAGAGGCGATGTTTGAGGGGGCTCATGATCAGGCCTTTGAGGCTGCCTATGTCAGTGGTGGCAAGCGTCAACTTAAGGGAAGCCTCAATCAAGACCTCTATTACGATACGCTTTACTGGAATCTTCTACAGTCCGCTCAAGAAGCCGGTGATGATGAACTTGCTGCAAAGCTTCAGAAACTCTCGGCACCGTGACCGAGCTCGTCCTGAATGAGGAGATCCACCAGCGGGTGATCGTAGAGATGCTGCCTCGGGCGAGCGGTGTCTTTGGGTGGTGAAGGCTGATTTGAAGGATCGGCATGTGAAGAGGGGCGGAGATTTGTGCCGCTTTTGGAGATTCTTTCAGACTTGGTGTAGGTTTGGGGGGCGGTGCGGCTTTTTCATGCGAAGGAGCCGGGGCCACGGTTTCGTGGTAAGCGTTAAGAAGAAGCTTTGATGCAGATTCTGGCATCCGCTGGGCAACAAAGAAGCCGAAGCATTGCTGCTTCGGCTTCGTCATGATTTGAGGGAAATCTCAAACAGTCCTCTAGCGTCGGCGACGAAGAAGAAGGAGAACCGAGATTCCACCGAGGAGGGCGGAGGAAGGCTCGGGTACTCCGTCGTCATATGTGTAAACAACCGTCCAGGTGGTGCTCGACTGACTATTGCTGACTTCTGTGAGTGCGTTTCCACCCGAACTTACTGACCATCCTTGGCTATCGACGACCGTGCCGCTCACTGTTCCGATACCGGTAAAGCTGATTAAATCACCGGGAGCCAATGTCGAGTCGCTATCTGATGCTGCTCCGGATACTACCATGAAGTCTGCGGAATCCTCGCCGATGAAGTCTGCAGCAGCATCATTATCCGCTATCACCGAAATAGCGTCTGTCGTCTCGGCGATGGTGGCGGTCGTTGATAACGTGCCGAGGCTACCTACCGAGCTTCCGTTCAGGTTTGCGATGTAGTCGGACTCATTTGCTGATTCGTTGTCAGCGCGGACATTTGCCGCTGCTGTGGTGTCTAGGCTCAGAAATACTGAAAGCAGAGTTCCCAGCGACGGGTCAAATTGATCCACGATAATAGTGGTGGTGAGTGGGAAGGACGCGTCTGGCGTGGGCCCATTGTTAATTGTTGCGGTCTGCGTGATCATCTGGATCGCTGCCGGGGCATTGGCGACAAGAAGCAGGCTGAGGCCGAGGGTTTTCATTTTTGTCATTTTTTCTTTTGGTTGTGCCGCAGCCGAAATCTTACTCGGAAGGTTCTGAAGATCCTGATAACGAAGGGGTTTCGCTGCAACTTCGGAGGTCAATTGCCTCGGATTGTTGGTGGGGTCAAAAAGAAAATGACATATATTAACTAATCTTTTATTTTGGAAAATTTCTCACAACCTTCTGAGGAAAAGGGTGTAATTATTGTGCTGAGGTCATTGGGAGGCGGATGGCTCTCAATCGCTCCTGCGGGGGCGAAATGACATGATTAGGCGGACAGCAGCGATTGGAAGCACTCCGATGAGAGTTGCTGCTGCGGCAATTTTTAAGCCAGGATAAAGTCGGGGTCGGTCATTGATCAAGGCGTCGATGGAATCTCTAACGACTTTGTCTGCAGCAACATACGCTGATTTTTTAACGGGAAGTTCGATCTCGACTCCGCGGCGCGCAACGTCACCAAAGCCGGTTTTAATGGGTCCGGGGCAAACCGCGAGCACCTTGACATCGTGCTCTCTCAGCTCAAGCCGAAGTGCTTCGCTGAAGCTGGTAACATATGCTTTTGTGGCAGCATAGACGGCAAAGTCAGGAATGGGCAGGATACTGGCGAGAGAGGAGAGATTGAGAATGGCGCCGCTTTGCGCGATGATCCCGGGTAGCAGGGCATGGGTGAGGTGAGTGAGTGCCTCCATATTCAGGTGAATCATTTGCTCGGTCTTTGACCAGTCGGCTTTCCGGAACTCGCCATAGTCACCTATACCGGCGTTATTCAGGAGGCAGTCCGGATGGATGTTCGCCTGTGACAGGGCATTGATGAGATGAATTCGGTCCGCAGAAGTCGAGAGGTCGCTGGCATAGGTTTTCACTTTAAGCCGCGGGTGGCGGGAGACGAGGTCGCGAGCGATTTCCTCGAGCAGGTTTTCCCGACGAGCCACCAGGATGAGGGTATCGACCTGTGGTGCGAGTTGACGGGCGAACTCCAGGCCAAGACCGGAGCTGGCACCGGTGATGAGGACGCAGCGGAAAAGAGGAGAAATCGAAGAAGAAGAAGACATGATGCCGGAAGGTGAGGCAGGGGCGGGTTGGGTGAAAGTGGAATTTCTCTAGGCTCAGTTCTGTAAACAAAAAACCCAAGGTCCGCGTCAGCAAACCTTGGGCAGTGAAATCTTGGTGGGGCAGATTTAAGCTTGTTGCTCCTGACCTTCCTGCACCTGAACGATGCGGAGGGGGAGGCGCTGGATGAGCTCGGCATCGACGAGGATATCAACGGAATAAATTCCGGGACGTGGGAAGGTGAGACCCTGGAATCCGACGACGAGGTGTCGGGTCATAAAGGCGACATTCTCCGGCATCTGGACAGGCATGCCACCTTTAATGGGCATCTTATCATTGATGGGCTTTCCATCCTCATCGATGATGGAGATTTGCAGTTCGTGGTCGCCATCATCTTCTGGAGTGAAGCAGAAGCGCATGGCCAGGGAGCACTGTGGGTGCACGATGGGGGTGGCTTTGGCGGCGAGTGCATCGAAGGTTCCGGAGATGACCATCTTGCCTTGATATTCAGCTGCGAAGTCGCAGAGAGTGGCTACTTGTAAGTCCATAATTTAGATTAGAGTGATCGCCGAATGGCGCGCCAAGTTCCTGACGGTTTGAGGCGGTGGCGTAAAGGGGGAATTTGGTCCCGCTCCCTTTAATCTTTTCGGGGATCAGCTGAGGATGTCTTGGATCACTTTCGCGGGATTCACTCCGGTGAGCTTCTGGTTAAGGCCCTGAAGAGGCATCGAGAGTTTATCACTCTCGAAGCCAACGAGCTTCAGAAGGGTGGCGTGGAAGTCGCGCAGCAGGACTTCATTCTTGGCGGCAAGGTAGCCCATCGGGTCGGTCTCGCCGTAGCTCATACCCGGCTTAATCCCTGCGCCGGCCATCCAGCAGGTGAAGGCATTCGGATTATGGTCGCGGCCGAGGAAAGCCATCTTGGCTCCATTTCGGTTTTCCTGCATCGGGGTACGGCCAAATTCGCCGCCCCAGACGACGAGGGTGTCATCGAGCATACCGCGCTGTTCGAGATCGGTGAGGAGAGCGGAGATTGGCTTGTCGATGCTGCGGCATTTTCCAATGAAGCCTTCATTGAGTGCCTCATTTTTACCGGCTCCGTGCGAGTCCCACCCCCAGTCATAAAGCTGGATAAAGCGAACGCCATTTTCGGCGAGTTTTCGGGCGAGGAGACAATTGTTGGCGAAAGATTCCTTCCCGGGTTTTGTGCCGTAGGCTTCATGTACGGCCTGGGGCTCGTTATCGATGGTCATGACCTCCGGGACTGAGGTTTGCATACGAAAGGCCATCTCATACTGGGCGATGCGGGTTTGCGTTTCTGGGTCGGCAAGCTCGGAGAAGGTCTCGTGATTAAGCTGCTGGAGGGCATCGAGAGCGGCCCGGCGGGATTTCTTGGAAATGCCCTGCGGATTCGCGGTGTTGAGGACCGGATCGCCGAAGGAGCGGCATTGCACTCCCTGATAAACGGAAGGCAGAAAGCCGGAGCCCCAGAGAGCCTTGCCGACGCGTGGGATGCGGCCGCCGGAGAGGAGGACCATGAAGCCGGGCAGGTTTTGATTCTCGGAGCCGAGTCCCCAAGTCACCCAGGAGCCAATGGAAGGGTGGCCGAGGCGGGCGTGGCCCGTCTGAACCATGAGCTGAGCCGGACCGTGATTGAATTGGTCCGTTTTCAGCGTTTTGATGAAGGTGAGTTTATCCGCATGTTTATAGAGATGCGGGAGGCGGTCTGAGATCCATGCTCCGGATTCGCCGTGCTGCTTAAAAGGATAGACGGGTCCGAGCATCTGCGGCGTGCCTTGGATGAAGGCGAAGCGCTGGCCCTCAAGGTAAGACTGGGGGCAATCCTTTCCGTCTAGTTTCTGGAGTTCCGGTTTGTAGTCAAAGAGTTCCAACTGCGAGGGTGCACCGATCATATGGAGATAAATGATCCGCTTGACCTTGCCGTCCAGCTGTGGAGGCAGCGGAGATAGTGGCGCCGAGCTATCGTGATTAATCGTCAGAGGAGAGGCCTTGGCATCCATCATCAATTGGTTTGCCAACCACATTCCACCGAGTCCGGTAGTGCAGTCCTTTAGGAAATGTCGACGCGTGGTGTTTTTAAGATCGAGATAGCTCATTTCAGTTAACAATGGGAACGTAGTTGTAAGCGCCTACCTTGCAAATTAAGGGGTAATCAGTCTATGGGATGAAGGGGGCCAAAAGTGGGTAGTGATTGGAGCCGCTCTTGAGAACTCCAATGAGCTCTTTCTTACCTTTCGGGGAGTATTCTGAGCGTTTCATTATGAGGATCTTAGAGCCATCAGGGTCGTCTTCCACTGTTTGTGGTTGATCGCTGGAGACCTGTCCATCTTCGGAGAAGAAGTAGAGATCGTCCGAGATTGGAGTCTCCGCGCTGCCGGTGATCTGGATTTTAATGACTTCCTCGTCAATCTTTGAAAGGCCTTCGGCTATTAAAATGTCGGCCCTGTCAAATTGCTCGTCCCTCGGTGTGAGAACGGGTTTCCAGGGCTGCTGCTTAACCTTCTTCGTCACAGGGACGGTCATGGTGAAACTAGCATGTCCCGGAAAGCAGCCTTTTGCGCAGGCCATCCAAGAAACCTTAGTCTTGAAGGTGAGTTCTTGGTCTTCTTTCACTTCAGTCGGGCCCTTGATGAAGGTGGCGAGCGTGACATCTCGTTCATATCCATGGCAGGGATATGCCCCCATAAAAGTGCGTTCCGGATGGGGCCAGATGATCTCGGAAGCTTTGAAGCCCTCGGGTAGAGTCCATTCGATAGAAGTCGCCACTCCTACGATGCCGGGATTTTTCCAATAGGTATGAAACCCCGGGTAGTGGTGGATGTGAAGATAGACCAAGAAGTCGCTTCCAGGGGTGTAACCTTCAAATGCTGGAATGAGATCTATCGAGACCCCTGGGCCTTCCAGCAATGGGTCATGAGTCTTCTTCTGAATTTCTTTCGCAGCTGCGGTGAGCCCAATGAACAGAAATAAAAGAATCAATCGTTTCATGGCTTACTTCTCCCAATGAAACGGAAAGCGGTCGCTTTTCGAATGAGCCTTTTTGAAAATTTCGTGCGCCTCAGCTACGAGCTTCGGTTGCTCTGCCGACAGATCGCGTTCCTCGCTGGGATCTGTCTGGAGGTCGTATATCTGGACCGGAGCCTTCGGGTTATCCATCATCTTATATTGCACCGCCTTCCAGCGGAGGTCTTTTCCACAGCGCACAGCGCGGCGCCCCCCGATGGAGGGGAATTCCCAGTAGAGGTAATCGTGCTGTGCCTGCTCACCGCC
>CALBVA010000162.1 GCA_937969125.1 uncultured Verrucomicrobiales bacterium
ATGCTGATTTTTGGTGAAGTTGTGACGCTCCTCCAGCTCGTCGAATTCTTCGATGGCATCGAGATTGACCGGCCCCATGGAATCGAGGCGGCGCTTCAGATCGGCGACAATCGCTTCCACGAATTCCCAATCGGGCCCTTGTTCGAGCAGCTCGAGAGCTTCCTCCTCTGACGGTTCGGATTGTGTCTTTTCCCCGCTTTCCGGAGCAGCACGACCGCCACGTTTTTCGACTTCCTTCCGCGAGTTAATGCAGGAAATGAGGGCATGGGCGTCAGGCCGGAAGAGAGCGAGATCGACCTGATGACGCTCCATCGTCGTTTCGAGAAGGTTCTCGAGACGGAGATCCAGCTTGGTGCAGGCCACTTCTTCCTGGCTGATTTGATTGAGGACCTTCGTTTGGCGAGAGCGCACATCGGAAAAGGTCGCTTCGGCTTCTTCGATTCCGCGGGCGAGCCCCTTGCGTTGCTCGTCGGCCTGGCCGAGTTGCTCGGAGAGCGTGGCAACGGCATTGCGGTGGTCCTGCAGCTCCTCGGTGAGTTGGGAGTTTTCCTCATCCCCTTTCGCGATGCGCTCCCCTGCGGTAGCGATCTCATGCTTGCGGCGCTCATTGAGCTCGGCCAGTTCGCGGATGCGGCGGCTCATGGGATCCTGCTCCTTAGCAGCGGAATCGCGAGCCTGCTTCTCGACCGCGAGCGCGGTGCGAGCTTCGTTCAGTTGCTCGCGCGCTTCGTTTTCGCGCTTTTGAGCTTCCTCGGCACGGACTTGGAGATTCCGGCTGTCGTCCTCGAGTTGAGTGAGGCGCTCGCGGGCCTGGGCGAGATCGCTTTCGAGGGTTGAGCGGCTCTCGGTAGCCCCCTGTTCCCGCTTGCCGAGTTCGTCGCGCTCCCACTGGTTATTGGCGACCTTCGACTCCATGCCATCGGCCTCGCGCTTCGCGAGTTTCAGCTGACCATTGAGCGTGGATTCCTCGACCCTATGACGTTGAAGGCCGTCCTTGGCCTGTTCCAATTCCTCCCGCAAATCCTTCGTGCGCGATTCGCAATCAAGGATCTTTTGCTGAGCTTCAGCTTCAGCTTTTTCGAGTTCGGCGACCTCGACGGCGAGTGCTTCAATCTCATTCCGACGCTTAAGGAGAGAATTGTCCTTCCCGCCGCTGGAGCCTCCTCGAAGGAGACCCTCGGAGGAAAGTATCTCGCCTTTGTGAGTGACAAAAGTGAGGTCTGGATAGCATTTGCGTAGCTGCAGCGCGGTTGCGCGATCCGGGACGATGAGGATCTGGGAAAGGAGATGCTCCATCAGCCCAACGAAGCGCTTATCCACGGTGACCACATCGAGGGCCCATGCTGATGCTCCCTCGGGAAGGGTTTCCATTTGCGTGCCCTTTGACTTCGGCAGGAGGCTCTCGGCGAGCACGGCGGCGGTGCCCTTTTTCCCGTCAATGAGTCGCTCAATAATGGTATCGGCAAGCTCCTCGTCACGGACCACGATGGCTTGTAGGTATTGCGCGAGGGCGGATTCGATGGCGACGGCATACTCATCCGGCGCCTTCAATTCCGCACCGAGAAGGCCATGGATGCCGGGCTTGATGAGATCGGGATCATTGAGCCCCTTCAAGACAGCCTGGGTTCCCTTGGCGAGACCTTCACCGCTGTCGACGAGCTGCTTCAAGACATCGAGACGGGACGACTTCTGCGAATAGGCACGGTGGGCTTCCGAAGCGGCCTTGCGGGTGACATCCAGCAAACCCCTGACTTCCTCAAATTCGCGCTGGGTTTTCTCGCGGGTTTGTTCCAGCTGCGGCAGGGTCTGCTGGTGCTCCTCGAGCATCTTGACGAATTGATCCCGCTCAGCATTGGCCTTAGCCTGCTCCTCAGAAAGACGAACGGCTTCATCCTCGAGCTGCTTCATGCGCTCCTTATTCCCTTCCATCTGGCTCAGGGCGGATTCGATCTTGGCCTGCGAGGTGGCGATGATCTGTTGGGCGGAATTGGCCTCGGCACGGACACTGCGAAGCTGGCTCTCAATTTCCTGCCGCTCCTGCACTACGCCCGAGGAAGCCTGCTGGCGCTCCTGGGCTTGGGCTTCCTTGTCAGCGATGCGCTTCTCAAGATCAGCCAGAGCCGCCTGACTCTGCTGGAGGGTTTCCTGCTGCTCGGCAAGATTCGACTCAGTAGAATCGATGTCGTTTTGGTTTCGCTCCAGACGCTCGGCGAGGTCGGCCTTCCGCTCATCATTGAAGGCGATGCGATTCTCGGCAGCGGAGATCGCGTTTTGCTTCGCGGAAAGTTGCTGGCGGAGGTCGGAGAGTTCGTTATCGAGGGCCTGGGCTTTATCACGGGCATTGACGACGGCGGCTTCGTGCTGCGGCAACTCGGTCTCGAAGACGTCACGCGACTTAAAAAGAGAGCTTAATGAAACCAGCAGCTCCTCGCGCTCGCCAGTGAGACGTTCGAAGAGACGGTGGCTGAGGTGAGTATCCAGAATGGTGACATCTTTCGCGAGAGCCTGGTACCGGCGTGCCTTGGAAACTTGGCGCTTCAGCGAGTTCATCCGGCGCTCCTGCTCGGCGAGAACATCGGAAACGCGGAGGAGATTTCCCTCGGTGTATTCCAGCTTTCGGAGGGCGTCCTTCTTCTCCTTTTTCGATTTAGTGATCCCGGCGGCTTCCTCGAAAACCTGGCGGCGGTCCTCAGGCTTCGCGGAGAGGAGCATGTCAATCTTCCCCTGCTCCATGATGGAGTAGGACGACCGTCCGATGCCGGTGTCCATGAAGAGATCACCAATGTCACGAAGCCTGCACTTGGTGTTGTTGATCATGTATTCAGACTTCCCATCCGCGAAAACGCGACGAGTGATCGAGACCTCATTATAATCGGTCTTCAATGCCACCTCGCAATCGGCAAGGGTGAGAGTGACCTCGGCCATACCCAGCTTCTTGCGCTTCTCGGAGCCATTAAAAATAACATCCGCCATCTCACCGCCGCGGAGGGCCTTGGCAGATGTTTCCCCGAGGACCCAGCGAATGGCATCGACCACGTTCGACTTACCGCAGCCATTCGGCCCCACGATTCCGGTCACCCCTTCGGCGAACTCGAAAACAGTCTTATCTGCGAAGGATTTAAAGCCGTGAATATGGAGTGATTTAAGATACATAAGACGGGTGGAATTGGACCCCAGAGTGATAGCGGTGGAGCGCTCTTGAAACAAGCCACTCGGACACCAAACACAACATGTGGTGTTTTTACGAAAAAAGCACCCCATAAGGAGTGCTATTCGGTATTTCAGGAAGGTGAAGGATTCCGCAAAACGATGAGCTATTCCAGGGGCTCTTCCTCTGCCGGAACCTCCTCGACGGGCTCGTCCTCCACAGCTGGGGCGGGCTGGTCTTCCAAGACCTCGGGTGAGTCAGCGAAGGCCTCCTCCGGCGCAGATTCCTCGATAAACTCCAGACTCTCTAGAACCCGGCTGACGCCCGCCAGCTCAGCGCGCATTTGCGAGATCTCAGCACCGAAGTTGTCCTCACGCAGGGACGAGGAAAGTGATTGAATCTGCATCGCTGTGATTTGGCGGATCTCGTCGTTCTGCTTTTCGGTGGCTGTGACCTGTTGCTGAAGCGCAGTCTGATCCCGCTTCAGATCCCGATTCTCCATCAGCAGGAAAAGGGTCCCGATTGTCAGCGGGATGGAGACCAGCACGAGGCAGAGGCCAATGAGACCCGTAGGAGTAAACGTCCACCCTTCGCCGGCGGGCGGTTGATGATAAGTGGAGACCTGAGGCTCTGAGAGCGGAGCTGCAGGAGTGCGTAGTTGCGGAGCGAATGAAGGATCCGGCGGGCTAATAGGGGCAATACGAGCCTGGGGTGGAGTGGGAGCTGAGTTGTTCACGGGCGGAAAGGATAGAAGGGCGGCATGTCTGGCAGCATTTTGGGCACGCTCGCCGGGTCTCCGAGATCTTGTTTGTTGGGATGCGGATCGGGTGATTTCCTCCGCCTCTTCGATGGATGGGAGAATGATCCGCCCGGTATGTTTGTCGATTTCCTGTGGACTGACCGCCAGTTTATCTAGGTTCATGATATGTGTGTGTGTTTTACGTCCTTAGCAAGGACACACACATAAAGGAATCCTAAAATGAATGGGACCTGATTCAGAGACTCAGCCAATACCGCCGCAGAACGGTCTTCTCGACATCATCCCAGACCTCATCCTGCAGGTCGCCTCCGGCCTTTTCGATCATCGCGGCGGAGGTCTCATTGCCCTTCGCACAAGTCATAAAGACACGTCGGACTCCGAGGTCGCGGATGTGTTGACGGCCTGCTTTGAATAATTGCTGACCAAATCCCCGTCGCCGAAACCCTGGCGCGACCGCGTAGCCAATATGGCCCCCGCGTTTTTTCAGGAAGTCATTGAGGGTATGTCGCACACTGCAACGTCCCACAATCTGCCCCTCCGAAAATCCATAAAGCATGGTGTGCGGGACCTTCCCCTCTTCGAGATCGATCCCCGCAAACTGTTTCTCAAGAATCCCGAGATGCTCATCATGAGACATCCCCTCTTCCCAGACAAAGGTATGCCAGTCCGGGTCCTCGCCTTCCCAAGCTTGAAGCCCCTTCAGGAAGGCCGCCCCATCTCCGGGTTCCAGCTGCCGCACCTCAAGACGCGACTTTTCACCCTTCGAACTCATGAGACTTGAGACCTTTCACTCCGAGCCCCTTCACAACCATGACAAGGCCGGCGTGCTCCTCCTTCTCGGTCTTATGAATCCCGGTCGTGACGTAAAGTTCATCTAAATTCGCCCCACCAAAGGTGCAGGCAGTCGTTTCGAGGCAGGGAATTTCGACTTTGCGGACCTCATTGCCCGTTGTCGGATCATAACAGACCACGCAACCGCCGTGACAAAAGGCGACCCAAAGATTTCCATCTTCATCGATCGTCATCCCGTCGGGAGATGACTCCAGTGCTGCAGTGGAAAGCGCAACCTGCGGGTTGGTCAGGAGTCCGTCAGCGTAGTCGAAGGCGAGGATCTCCTTCGTCGGAGTGTCGATATAGTAAGCGGTATTCCCATCAGCCGACCAGACGATGCCGTTCGAATTCGTGACCGGTCCGTAGGCTTTCGTCACCTCCAGATCAGGCGAGAGGCGGTAGAGGTCCGCATCACCGGTCTGCTTCACCAAGCTGATCGAACCGGCGAAGAAATAGCCATCCGGGGAGCATTTCCCATCGTTGAAACGATTGTTCCGCTTTTCCTGCTCGGGATCAGAAATTGGGGTGACTTGACCGTTCTCTGGATTTAGGAAGGAGAATCCGTGGTCGCCAGCGATCACAAATCCGCCCTTCTTTCGGGGAATCACCGTTCCCACCCGTTCGCCGACGTTCCAGCTCTGCTCCGCTCCCGTTACCGGGTCGAGGGAGATCACCAGATGAGACTCGATATCGACATAGATCAGGCGCTCATTGGACCAAATCGGTCCTTCTCCCCAAGTGCTGCGATACGTTCCGATTGGCTCAATAGTCATGGAGTGAAGAAATCTTTATACCGCCCGCGTGTCGAGGATTTGGGGGCGATTTCACCTCATTTCGTATCAATCGATAGTCAGGCGTTACAATATAAGTCCACGATGGAACCGGTCGTTTCCTTGACAAGAGCGGGCGTTATTGGCAACCCAGCTGGGTCGGATGGTCCATTTCGCAGGATCTGACCCGCTCATATCAATACCTCGCCACCCCGCTTATGTCTTCTTCTGTCTCCTCATGGATTTGGTTCGGCCTCTACACCGCCGTCCTGCTTGGCCTCGCCGGGTATGGTTTTCACCGTCTGACCATTCTCTATCTTTACTTTAAGCACGGCAAGAACCGTCCGGTCCCTGACCGCGAGTGGGATGAGATGCCCCTGGTGACCATTCAGTTACCGGTCTTTAATGAGATGCACGTCGTAGACCGCCTCCTCGATGCAGTGGCCGCCCTAGACTATCCGCAGGACAAAATGCAGATCCAGATCCTCGATGACTCGACCGATGAGACGGTAGAAATTTCGATGGCTGGAGCAAAGCGACTCCGTGAACGCGGCTTTGATGCCGAGTGCATCCACCGGACCGACCGCACAGGCTACAAAGCCGGTGCTCTCGAGAACGGGATGAAATTTTCGAAGGGTGAATACATCCTCATCCTGGATGCGGACTTTGTTCCTAATCCGGACCTTCTTCAGGAAACGATCCATCACTTCACGAACGATAAGATCGCTCTCGTCCAGACCCGCTGGGGACACTTGAACCGTAACTATAACGCGCTCACCCGCGTGCAGGCCCTCTTTCTGGACGGTCACCTGGAACTGGAACAAACTGCCCGAAATCGTTCCGGTCGATTCTTCACCTTCAACGGCACCGGCGGCATCTGGCGTAAGTCAGCCATCGAAGACGCCGGCGGCTGGGAGCACGACACCCTCACCGAGGACATGGACCTCAGCTACCGCGCCCAGCTCAAGGGCTGGAAATTCCTCTTTCTCAAAGAGGTCGAAACTCCTGCCGAACTGCCCGTGGACATGGCTGGATTCAAGAACCAGCAACACCGCTGGACCAAAGGCTCCATTCAGTGCTGCAAGAAATGCCTCCCCTCCATTTGGAAGAGCAAATTCCCCCTCGCGGTGAAGCTCGAAGCCACCGCACACCTCACTGCTAACTACGCTTACCTCCTTCTGATCGCTCTCTGCTTCCTGATCTTCCCGAAGAATCAGTGGGGACCCGATCTTGGTCAGTGGGGTAATCTTCTCATCAATGCCCCCATCTTCTTCTTCTCCTCCATGTCCATCGTCTTCTTCTACGCGGTGGCCCAAAAGAGCCTGAATCCAAAAACGTGGCTGAAGGAAATCTGCTACCTCCCTCTCCTGCTCGCCCTGGGCATCGGAATGGCGGTCAATAACGCCAAGGCTGTCATTGAAGCCATGATCGGCCATGAGACCGGCTTTGTCCGCACGCCGAAATATGGCATCGAAGGTAAGAAGAAAGTTGAGATCAAAAAGAGCGGCTACAAAGCCCTCAAAAGCCTCACCCCAGTGGCCGAAATGCTCTTCGGATTCTTCTTCAGCTTCGTCGTAATCGAGGCCGCTCTCACCGGAAATTGGCCTTCCGCCATCTTGCTTCTTCCATTCCCGGTCGGTTTCTTCTATACGTCTTTCAATTCACTCGGACAGATGGCAGGGCTTCTTCAGCTTCTTCCCTTCCGTTCGAAGTAGAAATTCACAAACACCTGCTTCTTCTCCTCACACCATGTGTTCCCTAAGATCGATTGCATTCGCAATCCTGGCCATCGTTCCCGTCTTTCTCTCCAGCTGCGGCTCCTCCATCGACAGCAATAACCAAATGGTGGTGAGCGTCCGGGACCAAAAGATGCTCCTCGTCCGGGATGGCAAGCCCGTCAAAGCCTACCCAGTCTCTACCTCAAAATTCGGATTAGGCAGCCGCCGCGGCAGCCGCCACACCCCACTCGGGAACCACGTCATCGCCAAAAAAATTGGTGGTGGAGCACCTGTGGGAGCCGTCTTCAAGAGCCGCCGCCGCACTGGTGAAGTCATTCGCCCAAACTCCCCAGGACGTGACCCAATCGTGACCCGCATCCTGTGGCTCAGCGGTCGCGACAGCCATAACAGCAACACCTTCGGTCGCTGCGTGTATATCCACGGGACACCCGCCGAGCGCAAGATCGGCCGTCCTGCATCCTTCGGCTGCATTCGGATGAAGTCACGCCACGTCATCGATCTCTACAAGCGCGTCGGTGTCGGAGCAAAGGTTCGCATTATCCGTGGCTCACTCGCCACGACCCGCGCCGGGCGCAAGTATTATGCCCGCCGTGGTGGACGTGCCCGCTATCGAGACACTGCCAATGCCACCCGCTTCTAGGAAGGGCCTGTAGTCATTGCAATCGCCGTGACCTTCACATAAACCCTCTGCGTGTTACTCGATCTCGATCCCGCAGAACTTCGCGAGCTGTCTCCCCCGGAGCGGCTCGCTTTTTTGAAAGCCCGTATCGCGGAAGCGAACGAAGAACTTCACGGTCGACACCTCGCTGGAGAAGCCGGGATGAAGCATGCCGCTTCACGCTCCGCAATGGTCGATGAACTCCTCATCGCCCTTTACGAAACCCTCGTTCCCGAACCCGAGGATCCGCCAAATCTCGCGCTCGTCGCCAATGGTGGATACGGGCGCGGATTGATGAACCCCGGATCAGATGTCGATCTCCTTTTTCTTACCACGACTTCCGCAAACAAGGTCTCCGGATCCGTGGAAACAATCATTCAGGGAGTGCAATTTGTTCTCTGGGATTTGGGGTTCAAATTTCTCCCCTCTACCCGCACCGTCTCCGAGTGTCTCCAGGAGGCCAAAAGCGAGCCTCAATCCCGCACTGCCCTTTTCGATTCACGGCTCGTCATCGGCGATGAGAAACTCTTCCGCAACCTCCGCGAACGATTCAGAAAGGACTGCATCGAGAAAGACAAGAAAGCCTTCTTTGAGGAGCGCAGCCTCGATATCAAAACCCGCCACGCCAAATGGTCCCACACTGTCTTCCTTCAGGAACCGAATATTAAAGAGAGTCCCGGCACCCTGCGCGATTATCATAATCTCGACTGGATCATCGACGCCGAAGCAGGCACCCGCTCCATGACCAAGCTTGTCGCGAGACGCATTCTCAGCCGTCTCGCGCGGCGGGAGCTGAAGGACGCCTTCAACTTCATGCACCGCGTTCGAAATGCCCTGCACTACCACGATAAGGGGAATGACATCCTCACCCTGCGCTTCCAGGGCGTGCTGGCGGACGAGTTCGGCTACCCCGAAAAATCCATTCTGCGCCGAATCGAATCATTCATGCGGGACTACTACACACACGCACGACACGTCCACAATCACACCCGCTCGGTCTTCGAAATCTTCGAGCTACAGCGAGAGGAACCGGCGAGCCACGGCCTGCGCTCACGCCTCACCTTTGGCCTCATAAAAAAGAAGCCTAAAACCCTCGATGACTACACCATCCGGAACGGCCGTCTCTTTCCCAAGCGGAAAGAAATCTTCGAAGAAAACCCCAACCGCCTCATCCGCCTTTTCCTCTATTGTCAGCAATATCAAGTCAGCCCCTCCCCTCCCCTGAGAAAGCTCATCAAGGCACATTGGGACTCTATTGATAAATCCTTCCGCGCACGCGAGGAGAACCGCCAAACCTTCCGGGAAATCCTGGAGAAAAAGGGCGATGTTGCCCGCATCCTGCGCCTCATGCATCGGTCAGGAGTTTTGGGACGCTACCTGCCGGAATTTGGTGCACTGGACTGCTTGGTGCAGCACGAATTCTTCCATCGGTACACTGCGGACGAGCATACTCTACGCTGTATCGATCAGCTCGACGCCCTCGTCGAAAACGAAGAAGGAAACCGGCAGATCTACCGCGACCTCTTCCTGAAACACCCTGATCCCTACGCGCTCTACATCGCACTCATCCTTCACGATACCGGTCGCGCCGAAAATGTTAGAGAGCACATTGACGGATCTGCAATCCTGGCTGCCCGGCTCTGCAAACGCCTCCGTATCACCGGCGGTCGACGCTCTCTCATCATGTTTCTCGTCGATCACCACCTCACCCTGTGGCGCTTCGCGACGAAGAAGAACATCGATGATCCGGAAGTCATTGCAGAATTCGCCGGCCTTATGCAGGACCGGCACCGGCTCGATGCCCTCCTCCTCTTCACCTTCGCTGACTCTAACGGCACCAATGAGGAGGCATGGTCGCCATGGAAGGAAACCCTCATCCTACAGCTCTACCGGAACACCCGCGAATATCTTCTGGAAGGCAATACCACCGGAAAGGAGGAATTGGCCGCCGAGCATCATGAAATCCTCACTGAGATCAAAGGTGGTCTCAACGAGAAATACCATGAGCTCTTCGAGGATCACTCCCGTATGATGCCCAAGCGCTATTTCCGCTATCGGAGCAAGCGAAGCATCGGCAAGCACATCGTCGCTCTCTGGCAGTATATCGACCGGCGCGAACGCCGACCCGATACCCCGTTCGAGTGCGCAGTTCAATGGATAGAACACCCGAAATTCGGCTACAGTGAACTCATTATCGCCAGTCACGACAGCCCACGGCTGCTGGAGAAAATCTGCTGCGTTCTCGCCTCCCATGAAATGAGCATCCTCTCGGCCGATGTCTATACCCGTCCCGATGGCATCGTGCTGGATCTCTTTCGCATCTGCACCGCCGACCTAAAGGCCCTCGGAGACGTCGCGAAGCAAAAGGCAATCGTGAAGTCGCTCTACACCATCAGCGAGACCGAGGACTACGACCCCGCAGAGTATCTTAAAAAGAAGGTCAACTTCCTAAATCCAGAAACCGAGCAAGTCGTCCAGTTCCCAGTCCGGGCCTGGCTTAGCAACGATCTCGATCCGCACTATACCGTCATTGAGTTGCAAGCCCTCGACCGCATCGGCCTCCTCCACGACGTCCTGAAAACCGTCAACGATCACGGACTACGCACCGTCCATTCGCGCATCTGTACCGAAAAAGGAGCAGCTCTGGACTCCATCTACGTCAGCACCCCGGAAGGCGGAAAAATGACCGACGAAGCCGCAATGGAAAAGCTGGAAAGCGACCTGCGCAGGCTGCTTTATTAGGAGATGAAAAAGAGCGACATGGAGTCCCTGCTATCGTCTTCTACCGGGGAGCTTCACACACGTCCCAGCCAGCCTTTGGATCAAGCCATCGCCGCCTCGATCTCTTCAATGGTGGTAGGGAAATTTTCGAAGAGGTCGATGTTTTCCTCTTCGCCAATGACGACGTTATTTTCGATACGGATCCCCAGGTCCTCGTCAGGGATGTAGATTCCGGGCTCGATGGTGAAGACCATTCCGACTTCAACCGCTTGGTTGAAGGGGCTGACATCGTGAACGTCCAATCCGAGGTGATGGGAGGTTCCGTGCATGAAGTATTTCTTCACGAGTTTCTTTTCCTCGTCCTGCTTCTTAGCCTCTTCAGCATCGATCAGGCCGAGATCAATGAGCTCCTTTTCCATAATTTCGAGGACCTGTTTCTGGTAGTCCAAAGGCTTGATCCCAGGACGAAGGATTGCATTGGCCTCTCTCATCACGCGAAGGACCGCATTGTAAACATCGGTCTGACGTTCGGTAAATTTGCCGTTCACGGGCACAGTGCGGGTCATGTCGGCATTCCAATTTCCATATTCCGCGCCGACATCCATGAGGACTAGATCCCCATCCTCGCAAACCTTCGAGTTCTCAACGTAGTGCAGGACGCAGGCACTGGCCCCGGAGCCAATGATGGGGCTGTAGGCAAATCCACGCGAGCGGTTACGGACGAACTCATGAAGATACTCAGCCTCGACTTCCCACTCCCCCACTCCGGGTCGCAGGAATTTCAGCACCCGACGAAATCCAGCCTCGGTGATATCAACCGCTTTCTGAAGAAAACGAATCTCCTCAATATCTTTCACAGTCCGCAGCTCATTCATCAGCGGAGCCACCCGCTCATAGCGGTGAAGCGGGTAGCGGGTCATGCACTCGGTGATGAAGCGCCTGTTCCGTGTTTCCACGATCGTATCAGCGCGAAGATGCTCATTGGTGTGAAGATAAATATGCTCCACCTGAGGAGCGAGACGATGAAGGGTCGATTCAAAGGCATCACTCCACTTCACTGATTTGATTCCTGAAACTTCGCTAGCCTGGTCCTGAGTCAACTTAGCCCCCTCCCAGACTGCAATGAGATCAGAGGTCTCACGGACGAAAAGAATCTCGCAATCGCTCTCTACCTGCGCGTCAGGGAAGAGAATGATCACCGTTTCCTCCTGATCGACCCCGGTCAGATAAAAGAGGTCGTTATTCTGGCGAAAGGGAATCGTCCCGTCAGCATTAGTGGGAAGAATGTCATTGGCGTGAATAATAACGAGG
>CALBVA010000163.1 GCA_937969125.1 uncultured Verrucomicrobiales bacterium
TGTGCTGGCTGTTAATGAGGAATTGGCCGGAGGCTTGGACGGCCTCCTCGAGGTTCTCAAGATTTTCTCCGAAGGACTTCACGCAGAGGGTGTAGGCTTCGGCGAGAGCGTAGGTGGCGATGGAGTGCTCATAGGGCCAGTGGTTATCCTTAAAGTCGACAGCAAGTTTGCCGTTATTTTTCATGGCGACATCGGTAAGGTAGGTGATCGCGGCCATCACTGTTTCACCGAATTCCTCGGAACCGGCAGTTTCGCAGTGACCGAGGTATGCAAGAAGCGCGAGTCCGGTCATGCCGACGTTTCGCTCGTTTGAATTGGTCCAAGAACCATTAGCTTTCTGGGTCTTTTTGAGCCAGCGGAGTGATCGGACGACGGCTTCTTCACACTCCGGAGTGCCGCCACTCTCGGCGAGCCGCTGAAGACGCTCCTGTTGGGAGCAGCGCTTTTTGAAGTTATTTGGGATGTTGTTGTAAATTCCAGTTCCTCCCTCTCCGTTGTCGAAACCTTTCCCGAAGTCTCCCTCATTTCCGATATCGATCGAAGCATCCGGCATTTGAATGATCGAGACGGGGATGGCCACAGCGGATGACTTGTTTGAGGTGATCATCTTCGTCATACTGTGATTGGGGCTGGAGGGGCGTCGGCTAATATCGATGGCAGTGCGCGGACGGACCAGGGGCTCCTCTGTTTTGCCCACGATTTGGTGCGTGATGACCTGCGACGTTTCTTTACTGCTCGTCACGATGGCGATGATCATGAGGATCACGCCAATCAGGACCATCAGGAGAATGGCGATGATGACGCTGGTGAGAGTGGAGGCGCGTCGTTGGGTGGCGAGGCGGATCTGTGCTTCGGGAGTGGGGCTGGCGTGGAGGCTCATGGATTTTAGATGTTCGGGCGTGTTTGATTCGTGAGGGGGAACGAGGCGTGCTTTGGTAAAATTGGGGGAATCTTGGCCTAATTTTCCGGTTGGGTTTCGCGTTGCCAAAGGCTGTTTGTAGGCGGATGTTCGGGGCGTGATTGGAAGCCTGCGGCTCGTGAATTTCCGGTGTTTTGAGCAGGCCTCATTGACGCTGGCACCGGAGGGGCGAATCTTTGTGGGCGAGAACGCGCAGGGGAAAACCTCGCTGCTGGAGGCGGTGTGTTTGTTACTGAGGCTACAGTCACCACGGGCGCGCCAGACCCGCCAACTGATCCGCGAGGGCACGGAGCAATTCGGCATCGCGGGTGAAGCGTGGGGCCGGGAGTTGCAGGTGCGAGGCGACCGGAAAGGGCTCGCCTTGAAAGCGGAAGGAGCCGAGGTAGTGGTGCGCCGTGATTACCTCACCGGGAGCGGGCTGGTGGTGTGGATGGGCAATGACGACCTCGATCTGGTACGTGGGGGAGGGGAGAGCCGGAGGCGCTTTCTTGACTTCATTGCCTCGCAGGTCGATCCGGAGTATCGCCATCACTGGAGCCGTTATCGGAAGGCTCTGGCGGCGCGAAACAAGTATCTCAAAACCCTCTCCGCTGCCGAGGGTGCGGTGATGGCCTATACACGAATGCTCATCGAGCATGGGAGTGAAATCATCCGTCTCCGGCAGGTTCTTTGCGAGCAGCTCACTCCACGGGCGGCAATGAATCAGGCGGAGATCAGTGGTCAGGAGGAGGCTCTGACGATGGATTATTTCGACCGGTCCAAGGGCGATTTGGAGGCTGCTTTTGCGGAGGTGCAGGACTCAGAAACGCGACGTGGGATGACGTTGGCGGGGCCGCATCGAGATGATCTGAAGCTCACCATCGCGGGGCGGTCGGCGAAGGATTACGGGAGCGAGGGGCAGCAACGGACGATGGCACTGGCCTTGAAGCTGGCGCAGGGAGAGGTCTTGAGAGAGAAGGGTGACAAGGATCCCATCTATCTCATCGACGATGTCTTCGGGGAGCTGGATCCGCAGCGGCGGCGCGCGCTCATGGAAAGACTACCGGCGCAGGCCCAGAAGCTTATCACCACTACGAATCTCGATTGGTGGAGGAAGGGAGGACTAGACCTGGGGGTGACCGAGGTCAGGAACGGGACGGTGTGAAGCCGACTTATTCCGGCTGGGCGGGTGGGGTTGGAAGAGGGACCTTCTTCTTATCCATAATTTGATGGAAGCGATCATCGTCTTCCTTGGTTGTGGATGCTTCAAGAAGGAGGGTGTCTCCGATGGATTTTTGATTCTTTTTATAAGCTCGATCTGCGGCTTCCGTGAGGCGGTCGAGGTAGTCTGTTTTCGCTTCGTCGAAGTTTTTTCCATAACCTTCCCAGAGTGCGTCGGTCTCTCGGTGGGCTTTTTTCAGCGTGCGGCGAAGAGGTTTTGGGGCAAGCTTGGGGAGTGTCTTTGGGAGTGTCTTTGGGAGTTCGTTTCTCTTTTCGTAGTCTTTTAGTTCCTCGACGATCTTTGCTCGGACGGGAGCGGAGAGCTTGTTGGCATTATTAACGGTTGAGATGGTATCGCCAATGAAGTCCTTCACCACTTTGTCGTATTTCCGGCGGAATTTGCGGTAATCGCGGCTGTGGAAATTTCGGACGAGGTCGCGGATTTCCTCAACCTCGGCCATAGCGGCAGGGTCGACTTTGGTGGCTGGATTGTCATTCGTTTGGGGTGTCTCTGGAGCGGGGTTCGAGTTGGTTGAGGTGTTCCGGAGCGAGGGGACGGACCACTCGATGAGGAACCAGCGGGTGCGGCGGCCACCGTGGCCGGTGTCATTGCCGGAGACCACGCCTCCGAGTTTTTTTAGGACAAAGTGGTTTTGGTTTCCTTCCATGTCATCGGGCTGGTGTTCGTGCCACTTTGCGAAGGCGAAGGGCTCCCCGGTGATGGTCTTCCAGCCGGAGGCGCTGTCGCGGTCCCGGATCATGCCCGTCCAGCAGCTGATGTTTTCCTCCAACCGAGAGGTTAGGATACGGGAGGCAAAATCGGATTCGGCTTGGTTGGAAAAGACGGCAAGGTGTCCGCCAGCTGCCTTGGCGGCCTCGCGGGCTTCGAACCACTGCATGAGGCGATTGATGGGGAGGAAGCGTGAGCCTCCAACATTATAGGTGCCGGTGGGAAAGACGGGGGTCTGACCGGCGGCAAGAGCTTGCCCAATGCGCTCCAGCTCTGCTTCCTGCGAGCCCGGCTGGGAACCATCGAGTTTCCATTCGAGGAGGAATTCATACTGGTCGCCTTCATAGCGGTCATCGAAGGTGGGAGCACCAGCGGTGAGAACGGCAAAGTCTTCGCCCTCTGGAGCCTGGACGGTCATGTTATTTGGCTCATCTTCTTTCCAGAGTGAGGGGTCCACTGTGGTGCCTTCGTTCCAGAACCACCTGCCCTCGGTTCCGGAATCAGCGGCTCCGAGCCAGAGGTCACCCTGTGGCTTCAGATTCTCGTGCGCCCATTCGAGGTCGGCCTTGGAAGGAAGGTTGGCCAATTGAGCCCCATGCCTCTTGGCGAAGGTAGCGGCCTGAGGCCAGGTCATCTTTTTGGTGACAATGAAGAAGGCCGAGGTTGCAGTCTTCTGAGTGGATGGTGGGAATTCGTTTCGGCTTCCTGAGCGTAGAGCTCCACGAAGGGTCTCGAGTGCCTGGAGTGGGCTGACCTGGGGTTTCGGTTTGGGATTTCTTCCGGAGCGTGGCTTCTTCCGGGATGCCGGGTTCTTGGCCTTCGGCGTATTGGTCATCCGCTCTTTCTTTGAGGAAGGTTTCTTTTTGACCGTTGGATCCTTCTTTTTTTCCTTCCCGTCCTTCGAATCATCATCGGTGATTTTTTGAGGGGGCGGGGCGGGCTTGTCCTCCTTCATCATTAAGAAAGCCAGTGCGCCGCCACCAAGAAGAATACCAAGAATGAGGAGGATGGGGAGAGCCGCTGATTTTTGCTTGCTACTGGCCAGCGGGGTGACGTGGGTGGACGATGGTGCAGCTCCAGCCCCGGCCCCGATACCAGTGAGGGTGGCTTGTTTTCCCGTGGCGAATTGGGGGCCGGAAAGCTTCGGGATGAGAGCCTCCAGGTCCTCGGCCAGGTCCTCGGCATCCATGTACCGGTGATTGGGATTGGCGTGAGTGGCCTTGGTGATGATGGCATCGATCCGCGGATCGATGCCGGTGGCCATTGAGGTGGAATCCGGCTCCGGGCGCTTTCCGCAGAGCAGTTCATAGAGAAGGGCACCGGTGGAGAAGATGTCGGACCGTTGGTCGACGTTGAGACTGCGGTTGTAAACCTCCGGAGCGGTGTAGCCGGGAGTGCCGAAGACGACTCCTTCCGAGCGATCGCGATCGAGTGGGCGAGCCAGGCCGAAGTCACCAATTTTCGGTTTGGCATTGGTGTCCAGGAGGATGTTGGCCGGCTTGATGTCGCGGTGGATAATGCCGCCCTCATGGGCGTGGGCTAGGCCGCGGGAGATTGTGGAGACGAGGCCGAGGGCCACGGCGGGGTCGATGGCTTTCTTATGAGCGGAATAATACAGAGCCTTCCCCTGCACGAACTCCATGATGATGAAGAGCATCCCGTCAATGTCCCCAAAGTCATACACCGCGATGAGATTCGGATGGTTCAGACGGGCCATGGCCTTGGCCTCGGCTTCGAAGCTGGCGCGGAATTGCTCATCCTCGCCAAACTCGCGCGGGAGGATCTTGATGGCGACATCGCGATCCAGTGATTTTTGACGAGCCTTATAAACAGCACCCATACCACCCGCTGCAATGAAAACCTCGATTTCATACGCCGGGAAAAGGGGGGCGAGTTCTTCTAGGCTGGGTGCGACGAAGCCACCGGGATTTACATTTTCTTCGGCCATGGGATTAGCGGTGTGTCGCCTGAGATTGCCTTTCAGTGATTTTTTGTAAAGCTCGTGAAAACAAAGCGACCCACGTTAAGAGAACGTGGGTCGGAGAGGAAATCTTCAGCTGAAATTTCTCCTGTTTAGAGGATTTCGGCGATCTGCACGGCATTCAAGGCGGCCCCTTTCTTCACCTGATCACCCACAACCCAGAGAGCGAGGGCGTTTGGCAGGACCTGGTCCTTACGAATCCGGCCGATGAGGCAGTCATCCTTTCCGGTCGTATCGAGCGGGACGGGATAGAGAGCTTCTGAGGGATCATCGACGAGCCGGATGCCGGGAGCATTCTTAAAGACGGCCTGGGCCTCAGCGACGGTGGGGCCCTTTTCGAAGATCGCGGTGAGTGAGATCGAGTGCGAGCGCATCACGGGCACGCGCACGCAGGTACAGGTGACCTTGAGATCGGGGAGATTGAGGATCTTCCGCCCTTCGTGCAGCATTTTTTGTTCCTCCTTCGTGTAGCCGCTGTCCCGGAAGACATCGACGTGGGGAATCACATTATGCGCGATCTGGTGTGGGTAGACATTTTTTTCAATAGTACCTCCGGTGGCGAGAGCGTTGATCTGGTCTTCCAGCTCGGTGATGCCTTGGGCACCGCTACCGGAAACGGCTTGATAGGTTGAGGCGATGATGCCTTTCAGTCCGAATGCGCGGTGCAGCGGAGCCAGCCCCATCAGGGTGATGGTGGTGGAGCAATTTGGGTTCGCGATGATATTTCGCGGGTGGTTTTTCGCGGCTTCGGGATTGATTTCGGGGACTACGAGTGGGACTTCCGAGTCCATGCGGAAGGCGGAGGAATTATCAATGACGACACATCCTGCTGCTGCGGCGACAGGGCCGAACTTTTCCGAGATGCCTCCGCCTGC
This sequence comes from uncultured Verrucomicrobiales bacterium, assembly GCA_937969125.1. Classification (GTDB taxonomy): domain Bacteria; phylum Verrucomicrobiota; class Verrucomicrobiia; order Verrucomicrobiales; family Akkermansiaceae; genus SW10. The sequence continues at coordinate 5,706 of CALBVA010000163.1, forward strand.
CGAGAAGAGGGCGATATTGATCCCGGCAAAAGACTCGGTGGTGAGCTCCTCGACGGTGATTTCCTCTCCGCGGAAGGGGAGTTTTTGTCCGGCCGATCTGGCAGAGGCGAGGAGGGTGAGCTTTGAGAGAGGGAAGTTCCGCTCCTCGAGGCATACGAGCATCTCACGGCCCACCGCTCCGGTGGCTCCGACGATGGCGACGTGCGGTTGGTTGGTCAGATCAGGCTGGCTGGTCATGGGAGGGGGGACGATAGACGGGAAGTTTTTTGATGCAATCCTCTGTTTTCGCTCAGCAGATCAGAAGGGAGCCTTTGGAAAAAAGTTAGGAAACTTAACTTAACAACTTGCAAGGCGAAATCTCTTCCGTATTCTCCGGCCAACTTGGAACAGCTCTTGCTACGCATAGGCTGAACCGAATCAGACTTGATTATGAAAACATCCCTCGGGGCGTTGGTTGATCTTTTTGAATTGGCATCTTCTGCCCTGACATTCAGTTGCGGCAGTAATCCGGCTCGGATTCAACCTAAATACTGAGGTGACGCAGAAGTGATCACATCTGATCCAACCAAACCCAACACTAAAAAATATAATGAAAATTGCTACCGTCCTCGGCCTCGTTGCAGCACTCGCCGGCTTCTCTCTTACTTCTTGCGGATCTTCCGTCGAAGCCCCACCTGCACCTCCGACTACTATCGAAGTTCCTGTTAAGTAACTTCTGCTGAAACTCACTAGTTTCGCCCGGAGTGTGCAGGTTCCCTGTCGCTCCGGGCTTTTTTCAATCTACCAAGCAATCCCAATCAAATGAAATTTCTCAAAGTTCTCTCCTTAGGCGCTATCGCCTTGGCTTCCCTCGGTCTCGCCTCCTGCGGCTGCTGCACCGGTGAAGAGCCTGTCCCGCCTCTTCGTCCGCTTCCTGCGGTCAATGAGATCCCTGTGACCTACGAGAAGTAATTCTCAAGCACGAACGGATTTTACCGATTTTCACAGAGAGCCGCGGCTGTTGCCGTGGCTCTTTTTTTGTGAATGGTTCTACGCTGGAAGTTGCGTGTCAGTAGGCGGCCTGTTAATGATCTTTAATGAGCACCAAGTTGAAGATCCATCTCGGTATTTTTATCGCCCTGATC